>DCFS01000192.1:3845-6773 GCA_002319875.1 Treponema sp. UBA1798
TTACCATACTGAAATCGGTATCTAAGGAACTTGAAGCAGCCTATGACGGCCTGGATGAAATGCTGAGAAAAATATAAATCAGTCTCTTTTCCGGAAACACTATAACGGAGTTCGCAAAAAAAAAGCAACTGGTATCTGTACGCTCTTTCCCGGCTCCTGCTGGAGATTTTTCAGATAATTTGCCGCTATACCCGCAGGAGCCGGTCCGTGTTTTTATGGAGAAAGCAGAATTTCAGATTGTTCCGTCCCATGTACTGACTTTTGTGGATTTTGCTTCTTCTTCATCAAACCAGCGGGTCGTTACGGTTTTGCTGTCGGTAAAAAAGCGGAAACCATCCTTTCCCAGAACGTGCAGATCACCGAAGAATGATTTTTTGTGACCGGAGAAAGTAAAGTATCCTACCGGAACAGGAATACCGACATTCACACCGACCATGCCCCCGTCAGTATGACGGATAAATTCCCTTGCATAATATCCGTTCTGTGTAAAAATGACGGAACCATTGGCAAACGGGTTTGCATTCATTAAGGCCAGGCCTTCTTCAAAGTTTTTTACGCGCTTTACACACAGAACGGGGCCGAAAATTTCACGGTCACCGATTGTCATACCCGGTTTTACGTGATCAAAGATTGTCGGTCCGAGATAGAATCCGTCTTCATATCCCTCCACTTTTACATTCCGTCCATCGAGTACCAGTTTTGCACCTTCATCGATTCCTTTTTGTATCCAGTCAAGAATTGATTTTTTGTGTGCCGCGTTCACAACAGGTCCGAGCTTTGTCGTTTTTTCGTAGGCGGGACCAACCTTTATTTTCTTTGCCTGTTTTACGATTTCTGTAACGAGTTTGTCTGCTATCGTTTCTTCAACGACTATAACGGGAAGAGCCATACAGCGTTCTCCGGCGCATCCGAATGATGCGTTGATGATACCTGCTGCTGTCCTTTCTATGGGAGTGTCGTGCATGACAAGCGCGTGATTTTTGGCTTCGCATAAGGCCTGTACGCGTTTTCCGTTTGCAGCAGCAGTGGCATAAATATGCTGTCCGACTTCTGTCGAACCGACAAAAGTCACCGCCTTTACATCCGGATGTGTCAGCAGTATTTCCGCTTCATGTCGCGAACAGGTAACTATATTAATGACCCCGTCCGGAAGACCTGCTTCCCTGTAGAGTTCTGCAAAACGAAGGGCTGACTGTGGTGTGAACGTTGCAGCTTTGAGTACAATAGTGTTTCCGCAGGCGATACAGATCGGTGTCATCCAGCCCATAGGAATCATTGACGGAAAATTGAACGGAATGATTCCTGCGCAGACTCCGAGCGGAATCCGGTATAGTACGGTATCATACCCTTTTGAAGCATCCATCAGACTGTCTCCCATCATAAGAGAGGGGGCGGCGAGCGCCTGTTCTGTTCCTTCCTTTGCCTTCAGTACGTCGCCCTGTGCTTCGCTCCAGTTTTTTCCGTTTTCCAGTGCAACCAGATAGGTCAGCTCGTCCATATGTTCCACAATAAGTTCCCTCATCCGGTAGAGGATCTCTGCTCTTTTGGGAACCGGTGTCGCCGACCACCCGGTGAATGCAGCCTTCGCACTGGCAACTGCTGCATTCACTTCGGCTGCTGTACACCTGGGTACCCGTGCGATGATTTTACCTGTGCTGGGATCGAATGAGTCGCTGTAAGTATCCGTCGCCGATTCTGTAAAGCTTCCATTGATAAAAGGTTTCAGTTTTTTGATGTCATCCATTCAACATCCTCCATATAAATGAATATAATTTGATCAACTAATGATTATATTGTGGTTTATATTGGATGTAAAGTAAAAACAGATGAATTATGTCTTTTTTATAATTGTTGTAATGGTCGTATTCCGGTTATATTATGAACATATTCGTAAAAGGCCGGCCATTTTTGTACAAAAGCCCCTGATGTACCAGGGACTTCTGCAAAACGGCGGCTGACTTTGGCAGGTGACTTTATGGTCAATCGGCCGTAATAATCCGGATACCGTGCTGTTCCATAAAATCGCAGATATCCTTTGGCGGCCGGTTATCCGTTATAAGAGCGTCAAGTTTGTCCAGCGTACAATATGTCATAAGTGATATGACTCCGCTTTTTGTACTGTCGGCAAGAAGATATGTTTGTCTGCTGCGTTGCACGGCCATCTGTTTGAGATCTGTTTCCAGCGGAGATGAATTTGTTATGCCGTTTTCGATTGAAAAACCGGTTGAAGCCATAAAAGCCTTACTGATATTGTAATTCTGCAGAACCTGCGCCGCCATCGTACCGGTAAACGATAGTGTTTTTCTGTTGAGGGTCCCCGATAGGGAAATGATGTTTATGTTTTCATACGGGATTGCCTGCATGATGATTTCTATGTTGTTTGTCAGGATGGTGATATCGTTTTTATCCTTTATTGCTTCTATCATGTGCAGCGTCGTAGTTCCCGAGTCGATGAAGATAATATCTCCGTTTTCTACAAGAGATGCAGCTTTGATAGCTATACGTTCTTTCTGTTCCCTGTTGGCGATATTTCTTTCATCAAAAGATACCAGACCTTTTTTCTGCGTAGCAGTTACGCCTCCGTAAATCTTTTTTATGTTCCCTTCATGCAGAACATCGTCAAGATCACGTCGTAAAGTACTCATGGAAACATCGAATTTATTGCATAGTTCTTCAAGTGTTACGGTTCTGTTTGTATAAATATAGTTTTTTATCTCTTCTATCCGCTTTGATCTCATGGGCATATAAACTGACTCCTGATTGTTTTTACACTTATTATATATACTTGTTTATTATATTTCAATTTTTGGGCTGCTGTTCCCCTGTTTTGAACTTGAGGCAAGACTTTTTTCCCTTTTACCTGACAGCATACATTTTTATGTCTTTGTTTTCAATCGAACTATTTATGATAATATAATGGTGTTTTTT
>DCFS01000235.1:0-1724 GCA_002319875.1 Treponema sp. UBA1798
GAGTAAGCGCATATGCCTTTCCATGCAATATCCAGGTCTCTGATATTATTATAGGAAAGTTCTTTACCCTGCAGCTGTTTCATGCCTCCGAAAGCGCCTTTATGATCTGCCGCAGTATACAGGCAGGCGGTTTGATGACTGTTTTCTCCATAACGGAGAACCTGCTGTTTTTGAAGGGAAAGAACATAATGTTCGGGATATTCGGTTTTGCCTTCGGTTCCGAGCATAAAACGGGAGATTGCTGCATCATATGCGGCTGTGAGGTTAAATACTTTTCCTGCCAGATTACGTCTGAACTCAAGTGAAATGGTACCACCTGTAATGCCCTTGATCGTTTCGGCATAATCCGAAGGATCTGTCAGAACCAGTACGTCCTGATAATTTTTTGCAGCTGCCCGGAGCATTGTCGGGCCTCCTATGTCGATGAATTCGACGGTATCGTTGAACGCAAGACCTGCCTGAACTTTTTCAAAAAATGGATACAGATTTACGCAGACAAGGTCGATCGGCTGGACACCAAGTTCCGCAATTTTTGCCATATGAGCAGGATTGTCCCGTTTCGCGAGAATTCCCGCATGGATTACCGGGTGCAGGGTTTTGACCCGGCCGTCCAGACATTCCGGGAAACCGGTTATTTTACTTATATCGGTAACAGGAATTTTATTCTGAGTCAGGTATGCGGCTGTTCCTCCGGTAGAAAGAATTTCCCAGCCTGCTTTGTCCAGAAAAGAAGCGAGTTCCAAAATGCCATTTTTGGCATAGACACTGATAATTGCGCGTTTTTTCATATAGACCCCGGAATTAGAAAGGATGACATATAATAGCAAAAGAAAAAACTATTTTCAATAATGATAATATTTTACATAGCAAAACATCCGTATATTCCTTCAACGGGCATAAAATAACCAGGCCATCGCAATAAGCGGGAATACAGAGTTATCTAAAGGGATCGCAACCGGTATTCAATACTCTGTATAGGAGCAAAGACCCGGGGTATTAAACGTTCCGCACGGATACGCATCTGCTTACCGGTGTTCTTCAGTTTTATCTTTGTGACCATGCATATTTTGCAGCATCTGATGCAGTTCATTTAACATGCAAAGTCCGTTTTCCTTTTTAATGCCTGCAGCGCAGCCCATTTTATCGGGAAAATCAATACATTTATCTTTCAGGTTTTTTCCGTTTTCTGTCAGAGAAATAATTACCGTCCGTTCATCATCCTTTGAGCGGATCCGTTTTATAAATCCTTCTCCCTCCATTTTTTTTAGCAGGGGGGTAAGCGTTCCTGAATCGAGATATAAACGCCTTCCGAGTTCGTTTACTGATATACAGTCTTTTTCCCATAGAGCAAGCATCGTAATATACGATGTATAGGTGAGCCCAAGCGGAACAAGAAGAGGTTTGTATAAACGTATTATTTCTTTTGAGCATACATATAATGCAAAACAGAGCTGATTATCAAGTTTCAGCCATTCTTTGTTTGTATTCATTTCTCTACAATTATATAATAGTCTGGGAAAAAAATCAAGACAATTAAATAGTATACAATAATATTGACATAAAGACGTATTTAGGTTAAAGTCGTGCGTTATGAAAGAAATAACATATAAAACACATGGAACTTGTTCGTCAATGATTCATTTTACAAAAACGGATGATGGTTGTATTACTAATATCCGGTTTGACGGCGGATGTAACGGCAATCTGAAAGCCATTTCCAAACT
>DCFS01000235.1:2085-4255 GCA_002319875.1 Treponema sp. UBA1798
GCAGTAATGTCCGATTGACCGGCTTGCCGTTGTACTTTTAAGGAAAAACATTTATACTTTAAGAATATTCTCGTATTTTTATTTATAAGGACTCATTATGTCATTAGATTGCGGTATTGTCGGATTGCCGAATGTTGGCAAGTCGACTATCTTTTCAGCATTGACTGCCGCTCCTGCAGCAGCCGAGAATTTTCCTTTTTGTACTATTGATCCGAATATTGGTATTGTCGATCTTCCTGATGAACGGCTTGATTTTATTGCCAGTGTTTTTCAACCGAAAAAAAAGACACCTGCTTCGGTAAAATTTGTCGATATTGCAGGTTTGATTAAAGGTGCATCGCAGGGGGAGGGGCTGGGGAACCAGTTTCTTGCCAATATCAGGGAAACAAGCGTAATAGCACATGTCGTGCGCTGTTTTGATAATCCTGATATTATGCATATTCGTGAAAATGCAAATACTGCTGCCCCGATAGATCCTGAAAGTGATATCCTTACTATAAATATGGAACTGGCCCTTGCGGATCTTGAGACCATCAAAAAGCGTCAGGAAAAAGTAACAAAGGCTATCCGTGCGATGGGCAGGGAAGAAGAAAAAAAACTTTCAGCGTGGACAAGTGCTGTCGCCAAAATCAGGCCTCTCCTTGAAGATGGCAAATGTGCACGGCAGGCGGATCTGACTGATGATGAAAAGGCTGCGGTTCAGGATATGTTTCTGCTTACGATCAAACCGCAGTTATATGTGTGTAACATTGATGAAGATGCCATCGCTGCCGGTACTAATAACTATGTTGATACGGTCAGAAAAATCGCAGCAGAAGAAAATTCCGATGTCGTGGTTATTTGCGGAAAGTTTGAAGCCGAACTGGCGGATATAAAGGATCCTGCCGAGCGTGCTGAATTTATGGATGCTGCCGGACTGAAAGAGTCCGGACTGGCGAATCTTGCACGCAGTACGTATCACCTTATGGGACTTCGTACATTTTTTACGGGTGGTGCAGATGAATGCAGGGCATGGACGATTCATGCAGGAGACACAGCGCCAAAAGCTGCCGGTGTTATTCATACTGATTTTGAGAAGGGGTTTATAAAGGCGGAAGCGTATTCCATTGATGATTTAAGAAAATATGGTTCTGAAGCAAAGATCAAGGAAACGGGAAAATACCGCATTGAGGGCCGTGACTACGTAGTTCAGGACGGCGATGTTCTGTTTTTCAAATTTAATGTATAAACCGGCATCTTTCCGGAGGTATCCTGTAATCAGATTACGTCTTGTTCAGGTCTGAGGGGGAATTTTTCTAAAACCTGTTTGCCTGACTGCATGAAACTGTCTGTCTGAGCAATACTATATATAACAGCTGTGTAATACACGGATATTACACAGCTGTTATTTTTTTATTCCCGGAGGCTCTGTTTGAAATACAGATATATATATGTTATATGTCTCTGTCTGCCGGTACTCTGCTTTTTTGCGTCATGCTCACTTTTAAGCATAAACGGACGGGCAGACTGTTACAAAGTTGTTACCTGGAATGTTCAGACCTTCTTTGATGCAGTCAGAAACGGCAGTGAATATCCGGAGTTCAGTAAATCTTACTCGAACTGGAGCAGGGACAGCTATGTCTGTCGTCTGGAGCGGCTGTGTAAAGCTGTTAATCAGTTTGATGCCGATATCATCATTCTTCAGGAGATTGAAAACAAGGGTATCCTGTATGATATTTCAAATCAGCTTGCTGACAATTCCTGGTTCGGGAACAAAAATTACAGCTTCGGCTGTTTTGCTTCCGCCTCCGGATCAGCGGTCGGTTGTGCAGTCCTTTCAAGGTATCCTCTGGCAGGTCTTACGGTCCATTCTCTTGATATCCGCCGGGCAGACCGCGCTCAGCCTTCCCTCCGGCCCGTTATGGAGGTCACCGTTGCAACAGGCGCAAAAAAACTGATCCTCTATGTAAATCACTGGAAATCAAAGTCCGGTGATAAACAAAAAAGTGATATCTGGCGTACATGGCAGGAATCAGTACTTGCCGGCCTGATTATCGGAAGAATAACAGTACCTCAGCCGGGTACCGCAGGGATTCTGGCCTGCGGGGATTTTAACAGAGACATAGCGGAATTTACGGCTGAGAATGCTGAAAATTATCCCGGTATGCCGGAAGTAATGCTTCATCATATT
>DCFS01000235.1:4583-7475 GCA_002319875.1 Treponema sp. UBA1798
ACAGGGAAGCTATTATTATAGGGGAAAATGGGAACGTATTGATCATTTTTTTTCTGCAGGAAATATAAGAATCACTTCTTTCGGTGCGGAAACAGAAGGGCCGTGGATAGATAAAAGCGGTATACCTGTAAAATATTCTTTGTATAACGGTAGCGGATATTCCGATCATCTGCCGCTATATTGCATCATCGGGATGCAGAAAAAAGCAGCTTGTGCTCCTTGAGGAAAGTCACTACCTCCTCCGCGCGGAAACAGGGGCATTTTGAAACAGATCCCGATAAAAACCGGACCAGCCTGCGCTTTGAAACGCAGGCTGAAGTTACAGACAGAAGAAACTGATACATGCGATCCGGGTGACGTTGTTCAAAAGTAATTGTCTTTTGAACAACATCTCAAAAGGGTTACTTTTTTTTCTGGCCATAATAGGCATCGGGTCCGTGTTTACGCAGATAATGCTTGTCAACAATATATTGTGGAAGCGGCTGGGCTCCCGGATTGACAGAAATTGTAATCGCTGCCATTTTACTTACTTCTTCAAGTACGGCTGCATTGTATACGGCGTTTGCCGGAGTAGAACCCCAGGCAAAGGGGCCGTGTCCTGCAACAAGTACCATGGTTACTTCCGCCGGTTTCAAACCTTCTTCTCGGAACAGCTGCACTATCACGTTTCCTGTTTCGAGTTCATAGTTGCGTTCAAGTGCTTCCTTTGAAATGTAGGGGGTACAGGGAATTGCCGTCTGGATATGATCTGCGTGCGTGGTACCGAATAAGGGGACGGAACGTACTGCCTGGGCCCAGCCGACGGCATATGGGGAATGTGTGTGCACAATGCCGCCTATTTTTGCACCGTCTTTTTCCGCAAATTCCTTATACAGCACGCAATGGGTCAGCGTATCTGATGAAGGATTCATGGTTCCTTCTATTTTTTTACCATCAAGATCGACGATAACCATACTCTCTACCGTCAGTTCGTCATATGGAACTCCTGAAGGTTTGATTGCGAACACGCCCCGTGCCGCATCAAAAGCAGACACATTGCCCCATGTATATATGGCAAGGTGTTGTGCCGGTATCTGCATATTTGCTTCGTAAGCCTGTTCCTTTAAACTCTGGTAGATGCTTCCCATTATTTTCTTCCTCCCCAGTACGCTTCATTCCACCTTAATTCATTACGGAATTGAGGTATTGTCGTATTCCTGCCAATAACAGCACATTCAATACCAACTATTTCGCACCAGTCGCGCACCATCTCTGCCGTAACGATGTTGCTGAATGCGGTGTGATGTCCGCCTCCGGCGAGAATCCATGCTTCTGCTGCCGTCTGCAGTTCCGGTTCCGGTTTCCACAGCATTCGTGCGACCGGCAGTTTCGGAAAATCTTCCGGCGGTTCTATAACGTCGATTTCATTTGCAACGCAGCGGAAGCGTCCGCTCATATTGACTACTGCCGCTACGAGAGCAGTTCCCTTGCCCGCAGTAAACACCAGCCGAGCAGGATCTTCCTTTCCGCCGATTCCAAGGGGGTGTACTTCTATACGGGGCTTGGAAACAGCAATCTGGGGATCAACTTCGAGCATATGGGAACCAAGATCAAATCCTTTTCCCTTTTCCAGATTATATGTATAGTCTTCCATGAATGCATTGCCTTTACCTTTACCGGTAAGGCCTGCTGTCATTACTTTGAACGTCCGCACCATGGCAGCCGTTTTCCAGTCTCCTTCAGCCCCGAATCCGTACCCGTCTGCAAGGAGGCGCTGGATTGCGAGTCCCGGAAGCTGTTTCATGCCCCACAGATCCTGGAAATTGGTACAGAGTGCATTCCCGTTGTTATCCTTCAGGAATTTCCTGAGCGCTATCTCGATTTTTGCCTGTTCTCTGATATGTGACAGCGTAAAATCTCTGTCGCCGGTCCAGTCGATTGTGTATTCCTTCTTGTACTCTTCAACGAGCTCATCAATATCCGTTTCCGATACTTTGGTCATGTAATCGACGAGATCACCGATTCCGTAGTAAGGAACCGACCAGCCGAATTTTATCATCGCTTCGACTTTATCACCGTCGGTGACTGCTACTTCTCGCATGTTATCGCCAAAACGGATTATGCGGAGTGCCTTTCCGTCAGCGGCTGCACATGCAACGCGCATCCAGTCTGCTATACGTTTCTGGACATCAGAATCCTGCCAGTATCCGACAATCACTTTCCGCGGAAGATCCATCCGGGCGGTAATATAACCGAATTCCCTGTCTCCATGTGCACTCTGGTTGAGGTTCATAAAGTCCATATCCATGGTTTTGTATGGAATGGCCGCATTAAACTGGGTGTTGAGCTGCAACAATGGTTTTTTGTACGCAGACAGTCCTGCGATCCACATTTTTGCGGGGCTGAATGTATGCATCCAGCAGATTACGCCCGCACATTTATCATCTGCGTTTGCATCTTCAAGCGTTTTATGTATGGATTCAGGTGTGAGCAGCGTAGGCTTCCATACAAGATTTGCCGGTAGTACTGAAGACTGGCTGAGTCCGCCGACTATTTTTTTTGAATCTGCAGCAACCTGTTTCAGTGTTTCATCACCATAGAGATCCTGGCTGCCCGTTAAAAACCAGAACTCGTATTTTTTAAGATCGATCATATCCACCCCCTGTAAAATTTCTGTCCGTAGTCCGTATCCGGAGCATTTGTAAAATTCATCCGGCTTTTACAAACGCTCTATTAATCTATATTTTCAACTGCTGCCTTTTCAACAGGCAGCCCTTTTTTATAATTGGCATAAAAGGCGTTGAATCCGTCGATGTCATCTTTTTCAGGTGTGACGGTTGTCCGTTTTGCTGTAGCAAAGACTTCCCTGTTCAGCCATACACCGAGCGGCTGCCCATTTCCGTTTACAAGATA
>DCFS01000178.1:0-411 GCA_002319875.1 Treponema sp. UBA1798
ACAGATTCTGAGGATTTCCCATCGGGGTAAGCATACTGCCCAGATTGGCTGCAACAGTCTGAAGTACAACGACTAAAAGGATATGGCTGCCGTTTCCGCTTCTTTTAAGAAGAAGAACGGCAAACGGTACGAACGTCAGAAGCGACACATCGTTCGTAATGAACATACTGAAAAAGAAACATAAAAACACAAGAACCGCACACATGGTTCTAAGACAACGTACTCTGCTGCACAGAAAATCGGCACAGGCATCAAAGACCCCGCAGGACCGGAGACCCGAGACAACAAGCATGAGTGAAAACAGAATAAAAAGTACCCGGGTATCAATATATTCTGCATAGGTAACATCAGGTGGTACGATAAAAGCGGAAACTATAGCCGCAAAAAGCGCAATACAGAACGTTGCTTCTT
>DCFS01000178.1:828-1506 GCA_002319875.1 Treponema sp. UBA1798
ATAAAACACTTATAACCCATAAAGCGCTTGACGTACTTGCTAAAAAAGGTATACGCGTAAAGGTCAGCGAAATATCGCTCGTATGTAAAAAAAAATCAGTCGATGCACGACACGGACAGGTAAAATTATGTTTGTGCTATACAGCCTATATCGGTGAAAAACCGGCTGATATTCCCGGCACAGAAACTGCCTCTGAAAACAAACTGCCTGAATGGAAAAAAGCTGACGGAAAACGACAGGTAATTATCGTCGGTTCCGGGCCGGCAGGGCTGTTCGGCGCCCTGAAGCTGCTTGAATACGGAATAAAACCTGTGATCATTGAACGGGGAGAACCGACAGCACAACGTAAACAGGATATTGCAAAAATAAGTACCGGAGATATCGTCGACCGGAACAGCAATTACTGCTTCGGAGAAGGGGGAGCCGGAACTTTCAGCGACGGCAAACTGTATACGCGGAGCAATAAGCGTGGCGATATAAACCGTATTTTACGGATTTTCCATACCTTCGGGGCTGATTCTTCAATACTGACCGATGCACATCCTCATATCGGAACGGACAGGCTGCCGGCTATTATAAATGCGATGCGCTCAGAGATCACCAGTCTGGGTGGAGAATTCCATTTCAACACACGCTGTACCGGATTTATCACAACAGATGGTTCCCGTACATCGTCCG
>DCFS01000178.1:1828-3607 GCA_002319875.1 Treponema sp. UBA1798
TTTTCCGGAGATGCGGTGCTGCTTGCAACGGGACATTCTGCAGCGGATATCTACAGCCTGCTTGCAGAAACAGTACCTGGTATACTTGAGGCAAAAACTTTTGCGGCAGGAGTACGGATAGAGCACCCCAGGGAACTTATAGATGCCATCCAGTATCACGGAAAAACGGTTAATGGAATTCTGCCGACGGCTGAATATCGTCTTGCTGTACAGGAAGACGGACGGGGTGTCTATTCATTCTGCATGTGTCCCGGCGGGTTTGTTGTTCCATCCGCTACGGGACCGGACGAAATAGTGATAAACGGCATGTCTGCGGCTGCGCGGGATTCAAAATGGTCAAACGCAGCTATCGTAGTCGAAACGAGACCGGAAGATATACCAATAAGATTCCGTGAACAGGCAGAAAAAGACAACTGCCCTGCGCTTGCAGGGTTATATTTCCGCACGTGGCTTGAACAGGAAACGAAAAAGCACGGAAAAGGACAGGCAGCACCTGCACAGCGGCTTACGGATTTTCTTGCTCAACGGGCGTCGGAAAGCCTGCCGGTATCCAGCTATACACCGGGTGTTATTTCCAGCAGAATCGACGAATGGCTGCCTCCCCAGATAACACAGAGGCTTGCAAAGGCTTTCAGGGATTTCAATAAAAATATGAAAGGTTTTATCTGTCCGGACGCACTGATTATAGCTTCAGAAACCAGAACCTCTACACCGGTACGGATACTCCGCAATGCGGATACGTTCGAGTGTACTGCGCTTTCTTCCCTCTATCCTGCCGGTGAGGGCTCGGGGTATTCCGGTGGAATAGTTTCTTCCGCTATGGATGGAGAAAATGCGTGTATGGCAATCGCTGCCAGTCTGGAAAAACGATGATTAAATCAGCGTTTTTCTAAATCACATGCCTGCTTTTCCATTTTCCATGCCGGAACCGGTGTATAAAAAATGACAGGCGGCATATCCAGTCAAGTATCATTGCATACCATACTCCGAGAGAACCGAATGACGAAGGCCATCCGAATAATTCCTCGATCCCGAAAATACGGGTAGATTCAAATACATAGCTCATACCTACGCGTATCGCCCACATTGAAACCATGGAAACAATCATGGTAAATGCAGCATCCCCGGCAGCACGAAGCGCATTGGGTAACGTAAATGAAAGTGGCCAGATAAGTACGGCACAAATACCGTGACACAGCGTCATATACCAGGCAAGCCGGGTCGTCTCCGCCGACATCCCATACAGGGAAAGGATTTTATATGATAACAGCAGGAGCGGAATATTTAATACAAGCATTGCAGCATACGCGATCGCCATGAGTTTTTTCGTATAATATACAGCCTGATCCTGATATCCGGCACCTATACACTGTCCTGCGACAGTCAGCATTGCAAGCCCGATGGCAGCTCCCGGAAGCACTTCAAAAGCAGCCATCGTATTGCCGGCGGCATTTGCCGCTATCGCGGTTGTACCGTATGTTGCAATCAGCGAAAGAACAAGTATTTTCCCTATCTGAAACATACCGTTTTCCAGTCCATTGGGAATACCGATGGAAAGTATTTTTTTTATCAATACAAAATCAGGTTCCACCCGGAGGATTCCTTTTATGGAAATCGCCGGTTTGCCGTTATAATCCCTACCACGGTATAAAAGAACCATCAGAACACCAGCTGCAACTGTACGGGAAACAAATGTAGGTAATGCAACCCCTTCAACTCCCCAATGCATTGCAAAAACAAAAAAAGCATTGCCACCGATATTCAGAATATTGACAAGCA
>DCFS01000178.1:3954-13460 GCA_002319875.1 Treponema sp. UBA1798
AACGCAAAAAACGTAATTACAAAATATTTCTGGCTCGCATCCATAACGGCCGGGTCAATATTTCCGAAAATAAGCGAGAGCAGACTATGACGGAATATAAGTCCGGCAATCATGAGCACCAGTGAAAAAAATGTTACGGTGTATAAAAGCTGCTTTGCTGTACGGGATGCTTCACCGGGACTCTGACGGCCGATATACTGGGCCGCAACGACGGCACCTCCCGTTCCGAGGGCTGCAAATATCTGCGTCAGAAGCACGTTGATACTGTCGACAAGAGAGACACCTGATACAGCCGCTTCTCCGAGAGATGCAACCATAACAATATCCGCAATACCAAGTGTTATATTCAGTAACTGTTCAATAACAAGCGGCCAGATAAGCCGGTTCAGATCTTTGTTTGAAAAAAGTAATTCCTGACCGGAAGAGAGTACAATATCCTTTTTTTTCATAAAACTATTGGCTGATAACTGATTTCAGAAACTGTTGAAGTCTTTCGCTTTCCGGATGCTGGAAAATAGTCTGCGGTGAACCGGCTTCCTCAATTTTTCCGTCAGCCATAAAGACAACCTTATCAGCCACTTCACGGGCAAATCCCATTTCATGAGTAACAACTATCATCGTCATACCATCCTCAGCAAGTTGCCGCATTACGGCAAGCACTTCTCCTACAAGTTCCGGATCAAGTGCGGATGTCGGCTCATCAAACAGCATGATTTTTGGTTCCATGGCAAGAGCACGCGCAATTGCGACACGCTGCTGCTGCCCGCCGGAAAGGTTATTGGGATATTCATTTATTTTTTCCGCCAGACCTACACGGTTCAACAGATCGATTGCCTTATCATATGCCTGTTCTTCACTTATCTTACGGACATGAACGGGGGCAAGCATGACATTCTCCAGGACTGTTTTATGGGGAAACAGATTGAAGCGCTGGAAAACCATCCCGACTTCAAGCAGCGCTTTTGTCCGTTCTTTCGACGGCAGCTTAAATTTCCGCTCACCGTGATCATAATCATCCAGCAGTTTATCTTCTATATATATCTGGCCATTATTGATATGCTCCAGATGATTCAGGGTCCTCAGATATGTTGATTTTCCTGCGCCGGATGGTCCGATAATGCAAACAACTTCCTTCGGTTCTACGGTAAGCGAAACATGTTTAAGAACTTCAAAATCACCGAAACTTTTACAGATATCCACCGTTTTTATCATTGACATAACTGCTGCCTCACTCATATACCGAATATTTCTTTTCCAGTTTATTGAAAACCAGAGTAAACACAGCGGTTATTATCAGATACAGAATCATTGCCGGAATATATACCATCGCAGATGCCGTTGAAGAAGAAATACTGCGCGTTACCTTCGTAATATCAGCAAGCGCTATAATGGAAACAAGCGATGCATCCTTTAATACCATAATAAACTCATTACCGACAGGAGGAATAAGACGCCGGATTGACTGCGGAACAATAACGAGCTTCATTGTCTGAGCATAGTTCATACCGAGCGCGTGTGCGGCTTCAAACTGCCCTTTGTCTATGGACTGAATGGCAGCACGGATAATTTCAGCTGTGTACGCGGCCGAATTGAGTCCAAATGCAATAAAAGCAGCCAGAAAACGGCTGTTGATGGTAAGCATGATATTCAGCTGCGGCAGACCGTAATATACAAAATAAAGCTGCATAAGAAGCGGTGTCCCGCGAAAAAAGAAAATATATGAGCTGCATATCTTATTGAGAATTTTTTTCCGCGACATCTTTCCCAATGCCAGAAAAAGGGCAAGCACAAGACCGGCACATACTGACACAATTGTCAGCGAAATAGTAATTTTTGCACCGTCCAGCAGGCTGGGAATCCAGCCTGTCATTTCTTTCAACAACTTCATTTTTCAATCCTGATAAAACGCAAATAGCCGGCACCAATACGTACCGGCTTTACTCAGACTATACTATTTTTTAAGAGAAGAAACCATATCCCTCTTGAAATTGTTCATGGAAATCTGCTTCATGGTACCGTCTGCAAAAAGTTCGGCAAGCGCCTTGTTAACCTTTTGCTGTAACGCGGTATTGCCTTTTTTTATACAAATACCGAAGAATTCATTCGGTGTACCCTGCCATGCCATAACAAACGGGCTGTCCGGTTTGTTTACGTAATCAACGGAAACGAGAGAATCTGCAACGACAGCATCACACCGCCCGACTTTCAGGTCATCAAAACAGTTCATAACTTTGTCATACTCTTCCGCCTGAAATTTAAGCCCCTTTTCTGCAAGTTTGGTCATATAAATATCAGATGTAGTTTCCGCCTGATATCCGACCCTTAAACCGGTAAGCTCGTCGGGGGATTTTGCCGTCACCTTTGAATCCTTTGTAAGAACCATTGACTGTCCGTTCCCAATATAAGGATCTGAAAAATCATATTTTACTTTCCGTTCATCCGTAATTGTCACGGCAGACATAATACAGTCATACTTATTGGTATCAAGACCTGCAAAAATACCATCCCAGGCAGTATCAACAAATTCAGCTTTCAGACCAAGTTTTGCAGCTACGGCTTTCCCCATTTCCGCATCGAAACCGAGCAGAGTCTTTCCGTCTTCAGCATAATATTCAAACGGCGGATAACCGATTTCCATGCCGATTTTCAAAACGCCGCTCTCCTGAGTCATGGAACTCTTTTCACTTTTGTCTTGCGTTCCGCCCGCAAAAACCGGAACAGCCATAAGCGCTGCAACCAGAATTGCAGTATAATTTCTCACTGCCTTTTTCATAAAACTCCTCCACAAAATAGAAAAATAAAGGGACTTCGGCTGTTTAATAGCACCGTTGTCCCCTTTCTTATGGAAAAAGTATATGCACTCCGTATCACTATGTCAATAAAACATGTTGTAATTTTGCATAAATATGCAATATTACAGCATGTTTTCTATATCCTTTTACTTACGCAAAGAAGATACGATATCTTCACCGAAATTCTTTTCAGAAAGTTTTTTCACCGTACCATCCGCGAATAAATCGTCAAGAGCCTTATCAACAGCCTGTGCAAGTTTTGTATTACCCTTTTTCAGACATATCCCAAAGAATTCCTGGGCAGGTCCCTGCCATACAACCTGGTATGGGCTGTCAGGTTTATTCACATAATCTACGGCAACAAGTGCATCAGATACGACTGCATCACAGCGCTCATTTTTAAGATCGGCAAAGGCATTCATTTCATCATCATATTCCTCGGCATCGAATTTAAGTCCGCCGTCTGCAAGCTTTGTCATAAACACGTCAGAGGTTGACTCTGTCAGATACCCTACACGGAGTCCTGCAAGTTCTTCCGGTTTTGTTACGGAAACGCTGGTTCCTTTTTTTATGATGATCGACTGCCCGTTTCCGATATACGGCTTGCTGAATTCATAATGTGCGGTACGTTCGTCGGTAATCGTTACAGCCGAAATAATACAGTCATATTTATCCGTATCAAGACCTGCAAAAATTCCTTCCCATGCCACGTCGATAATATCAGCCTTCAATCCAAGCTTTTCTGCTACCGCCCTGCCAAGATCCATATCAAAACCAAGCGGTGTTTTGCCGTCTTTATCATAGTACTCAAACGGCGGATAAGCAATATTGACACCGATCTGCAACTCTCCTTCTTTCAGAGTCATCCCTTTTGTTCCTGATTTTCCGCTACAGGAAGCAAATAATGCTGCCAGTAATATCATTGCCACAATTATTCCAGTTTTTTTCATAAATCCTCCAGACAGACAAGCCGCAAGAACGGCGGCATGTCTGTAACCGAGTATAACAAGTAGGCAGACTCCGGTCAACGCAAGCAGAAAAACAAAACTTGACAAAGATAAAAGCCGGACAAATAATCATTTCATGCGTTATTTGTCCGTGCTGACATATAGTATTATACTCATTCTGATAGCAGGCTGCCAGCGGAACCGGAATCCGGATGGAAACATTGTTGAAAGACAGCACAAATCCCGCTCCTACAAAGGCAATGTCGTATTCCGTATGGCTGATCCTGCACCCGAAAACCACCCGTCCGCCAGAGCAAGCAGTTATTTTGCATCGCTTGTCACAACGCGTACATCAGGCAAAATCAGAATCCGGGTATATTACAACGGCAGGCTGGGAACTACAAAGGAAGTCTTTGAACAGCTGAAATTCGGTGGTATCGCGCTGGGCAGAGTCAGTTTTGCAGAACTTACAGATGCAGTCCCCTCTCTCGAATACTATGCACGCCAGGTAATCCGCGGTCCCTATAACTGCAGGAACTGGATTGAAAAAAACGGCGAAAAGATCATGACTGACTGTCAGACAGAAAAAATATATCCGCTTGCAGTATTTAATGCAGAAACGCGATGCTTTTATAGTATTTCTCCCCGGTTCCAGCTTAAGTCTCCCCGGGATATCGAAAATGTACGTATCGGTACAATATCATGCAAACTGCTGCAGGACGTTCTGAAACAGTACGGAGCTGTTCCTGTAGACATTGTATCTGAAGACACCTATCAGTCTATGCGCAACGGTTATATGAATGTCAGAGAGTCCGAACTTTCCGACTTCATTTTAAGCAATGATTACCGGTTTATAAACTACGTAACACTGAGCACCTACATCTCAAGTCCCGGCATGATAATCATGAGCAGCGAAGCCTCCAATGACATTTCCATAGAACAAAGAAAGATCATTACAGACTGTGCCCGGCAGGCTGCCGAATATCAGCATACCGTCTTGCAGAATTTCTATGATGCAAACATTCCTCTGATGCGGAAAACAAAAACAGTCCTACAGGGTGCATTATGAAGTTCCTCAGAAGATTTTTCTTTTCCATCGGCAGACAGATAATTACTATTCTTGCCGTAATTCTTGTTCTCTTCATCTTTTTTGTCTTGATCAATCAGAATATTCTCGGATCTTGTTCCCGTACATACAACAGGCAGATCATGTTGTTCGAATCAGTTCAGGATTTAAAAAACCTGTTCGGCCATAACAGCAGCACCATCAACGAATATCTGAAAACAGGTGACCGCGCAAAACTGGCCGAATACAATCACACGGCGCAGAGTGCTGCACTTCTTATATCCTCTCTGTATACAAAAGTAAGCAGTGACGATGTTACCTATCTGCTGCATAGTATTGATACTGCCTATAAAATTTATTTCAGCGAATGCTGCAGTGCGTCCTTCCTGTTCAACTCAGGCAATTATGATTATTACGGCAGAATGTACTATGCAGAAAGCATACAGACATATCTGCGGAAGTACTGCGATGAGCTGCTCGGTCTGCTGCTTGACCAGAGCGTAGAAACAAACCTGAAAATAAAACAGCAGCAGATATATCTCAAAATATACAACTGGATATTCATGCTGATTCTCATAACCTCGTTCTTTGTATTTCTCCTCTATGTCTCCCGGAAACTTACCCATCCGCTGAGTCAGCTGGTGTCTTTTTCCAGGTCTGTCGCAGAAGGTGACTTTACAAAAACGATTCCCGTATATGACACCACTAATTCGGTCGGCGTTCTTATCAGTGCATTCAACAAAATGGTTGCAGACCTTAAGCGGATGATGGAATCCATGCAGGAAAAAGTAAAGACGGAACAAAAACTCCTGCGGGAACAACGAAAAAATCTTGAATATAAGGAACTGCTGAACCGTGCAACATTTCTTGCCCTTCAGACACAGACTAACCCGCACTTTCTGTTCAACACCCTCAATTCCATCAGCAGAACGATAACACTGGGAAAAACGGAGCAGTCAATTGAAATGCTTGATTCTCTTGCAAAGCTGCTCAGATACAGTCTTTCTGACGCAACTGTACCGGTACCGCTGAAGTCAGAACTTGAAATAACCGGTGAATATCTGCATATCCAGAAACTCAGATTCGGCAGCAGGATAACATATAAAACCCGGATAGAACAGGGTCTTGAATCAAAGATAAAACTGCCGCGTTTTACACTCCAGCCGCTGGTAGAAAACGCGATAATCCATGGTATAGAATCCTCTGAAAGCGGCGGGAAAGTCATTATTACCGCAAAACAGCGCGGCCAGTATGGTATTATCCGTATCTTCGATAACGGTATGGGTATTCCTCCCAAAACATTACAGCAACTGCAAAACAAAAGTTATACTACAAGACACGAACGGATCGGCGTACTGAATACCCGAAGGCGGCTTGAGCTGCAGGAAAAATCCGTAAAAAAAACCTTCACCGTACTCAGCAGGGAAGGTAAATGGACAATGATTATTATCCGGCTCAAATTAAGGAGAAAAGATGTATAATCTTCTGATCGCCGATGATGAAGAACTCGAACGAGAAGCTCTTCACTTGTTTGTAGTGCAGTCTGAAACAGATGCCGTATCAATAGCAGAATGTGTGTCGGGAACCGAACTCATAAAAAAATGTATGGAAATCAGACCTGATATCATTATCCTTGATATAAACATGCCAGGACTAAACGGGCTTGAAGCACTGAAAAAAATACGTCAGGCAGACTGCAGGGCTCTCGTCATCATATCATCGGCATACGACCAGTTCGATTATGCCGTGGCGGCAATGCAGCTGGGGGTAATCAATTTCCTTGTAAAACCGGTAAAAAAAGAAGTACTCATTGGCGCTCTTTCAAAAGCAAAAGAGATGCTGAAATGCGGACAGAATAGTCCTGCAGCCTTACAAAGTAACGAAACTGCCAAAGGACTCATGCCGCAGAGCATACAGAGGATCATCGATTATCTGGAAACGAACTATAACAGACAGATCAGTCTTGATGATATTGCAGAAAACTGCGGTTGCAGCAAATACCATATGTCCCACATCTTCAGGCAGCACACAGGGACAACTATTTCCTGCTGTCTGCTTGACCTCAGATTAAAAAAAGCTAAAGAGCTGCTGGAAACAACTGCACGGAGTATCAAAGAGATCAGTGCTGTTACCGGTTTTTCCGACCCGAACTATTTTTCGCTCGTATTCAAAAAAAATACCGGCATTTCTCCGGTACAGTACCGCAGCAGACAGATTTCTGCCGGCATTACGGGTATTACAGAGAGTAACCGCAAAAGTTTATAGACAATCGACAACAAATTATAGCGCGCGATTTAAAAACCGGACTTACAATTTATGAAGTCATGAAACCAGGTAACGAATATTACAATAAGGAGGACTTCATGAAAAAAATCATCATCGCTCTTACAGCAGTCAGCGTCATACTTATGACTGCCGGATGCAGCAAAAAAGAAGCGAAAAAAACAGAAACTGCTGCAGCTCAGCCTGCACAGGTGTTTACAATGCAGATCGGACATGCACAGCCGACTGACAATCCGCGTCATATTTCTCTAGAGGCATTCAAGAAAATCGTCGAAGAAAAAACGAACGGCGGCATCAAAGTAGAAATTTACCCTGCCGGACAGCTCGGTACCGAAAAGGAAATGCTCGAACAGACATGCTCCGGCGTCATCCAGGGATTCCGCGGCGGACAGTTCGACTTTCTGCCCAAACTGCTGATATTCTCACTTCCGTTCCTCTGTGAAAACTCAGAACAGGTTACCCGCCTCATGAATTCACAGTTTGCAAAGGATGTCTGCGTCGATTCACAGAAAGACGGCGCCATTATCCTCGGTCTCGGAGATGCGGGTGGATTCCGGCAGTTCTCAAATAACAAACATCCGATCAAAAAACCGTCGGACCTCAAAGGTCTTAAAATGAGGACGAACGGCATGGATACCATAGACAAGACATTCAAAGCACTGGGCGCAAGCACCGTTTCCATTCCGTACAACGATCTGTATATGGCTCTTAAGACAGGCGTTGCAGATGGCCAGGAAAACCCGTGGGTTAACGTACAGGGAATGAAATTCTATGAAGTACAGAAATACTTTACGGCCATCAACTATCAGTTCCACCCGGATCCTTTCTATGTCAACCTGACATGGTTCAATTCACTGCCCGACAATTACAAGCAGATTCTCCGTGATGCAACCGATGAGATGTTCAAAGTGAATAATGAAGCGATCGCAAACAATCAGCAGGCTGCTCTTGATATCATCAAAAAGAATTCAAACGTTTACGAACTTACTCCCGGAGAACGTGATGCTTTCAAGAAAGCTGTTGAGATTGTCTACGATCAATACGTCAAAGAAGGACGCCTTACTCAGGCCGAGCTGGATAAAATGCGCGCTATCGTAGCCGGTAAAGAAAACTGATATCTGCACCGGCAGGTTTTCCTGCCGGTTTCCAGTACCGGATCCGGCCGTACGTCAGGATCCGGTTTTTTCTGATATTATATCAATTCACATGAGGAAAAAATGAATAAACTGGAAAAAGCCGGTAAGTTCCTTTACCGCATTTATTTCGGGATTGGCGTGTTTTCAGTAGCGGTTATGGCAATCTGCGTAATTTATGCGGTTATTGCACGCTACTTTTTCGGTATTTCGCACACCTTTCTGGAAGAGTTCATTACAACAGTATTCGCATTCAGTACATTCTGGGGGATGGGAATATGCTTTATTGAAAACGAACATGTCGTTATCGATTCTTTCTATACTATGTTCCCACCTGTCATCAGGACAGCCGTTACATTTTTCAACTATGCCGTAACCTTTGCCGTATTGTGTGTCATGCTCAAATACGGCTATCTCTATGCACTGAAATACGGAGCACAGATATCAATGGGCATGCGTATTCCCATGATCTGGATGTACGGTATCATCCCTGCCGGCACTCTTCTTGCTGCTGTATGCGTCGTCATTAAGATCATACAGTTCATCGTATCACTGACCAAACCTTCAGCAAAAAAGGAGGCCTGAATATGGCAATGTTCATTCTGCTTGTATTTCTGATTATATTTGCCGTTCTCGGTACCCCGCTCGCCTTTGCAATCGGAGCATCATGCCTTTCATATATTGCTAAGTTTGCCCCGAATTTTATGCAGATGCTACCGCAGCGTGTATGGGGTGGTACATTCAGCTTTGTCATGGTAGCAATGCCGCTGTTCATGCTTGCCGGTGAACTGATGAATAAAGGCGGTATAACACAGCGCATTGTAGACTTCAGCATGTATCTGGTACGCCCGTTTCACGGCGGACTTGGAGAAGTCAACGTTATCGGCAGTATGATATTCGGCGGCATTTCAGGATCTTCCGTTGCCGACACTTCAGCACTCGGTTCAATCGAAATACCAGCCATGGAAAACGCAGGATACCCCTCCCGCCTTACAGCCGGTGTTACCGTAGCTTCATCAACGATGGGGATGATTATTCCGCCGAGTGTTCCGATGATTGTATACGCTATGGTTTCAGGAGAATCAGTAGGAAAACTGTTTATTGCAGCACTGGTACCAGGTGTATTTATCGGACTTGCACAACTGATAATGATCTACGCTATTTCCGTAAAGCACGGATATCATCCTGCCCGGACTCCGTTTGAACCTGCGGATTTCCGGCATACCATGCTGTTCGGTCTTCCTGCAGTACTTATGCCGGTAGTCATCATCGTATTTGTAGGTCT
>DCFS01000194.1 GCA_002319875.1 Treponema sp. UBA1798
TTCGGGCCGTGAAAAGGTGTAAAATCGTGACTACAATACCTGTGAAGGAACCGGTGTCTGCAAGAGCTTGTTGATTTCATTCTTTTTTTTTACAGAACGTAATTGACAGAAAAAAGCAACTTTGATATAGTAGACCACATCACGGCGACATAGCTCAGTTGGTAGAGCATACGGCTCATATCCGTAGTGTCAGAAGTTCAATCCTTCTTGTCGCTAACTTTAACCTTGCAGAAATCTGCAAGGTTTTTTTTGTACCCTTTACATGAAATTATAAAATATATACAATAAATGATGTTAGTGTAACGTATCCAGAAGTATCAGGCTTCTGGAACTATTTCGATTATCAGGATTATAAAATTATGGAAAGCTTTAAGGCACCGTTCAAGGGCCGGTCACTGTTAAACTGGATTGACTGGACCCCTGCAGAGATCACTAAATTACTTGATATTTCTGCCCAGGTAAAAGCAGAATCGCATAAAGGTGAGATACATCAGCGTTTTCTTGGAAAGACTATAGCACTTATTTTTGAAAAACGTTCTACACGTACGAGAAGTTCTTTTGAAACAGCCTTTGGTGAAGAAGGCGGGCATCCGGTTTTTATGTCGACAGACGATATCCAGCTTGGCGGAAAAGAAAGCATAGAAGATACAGCCAGAGTTTTAGGACGTATGTTCAACGCAATAGAATTCCGCGGTTTTAAGCAGGAACAGGTAGACATGCTGGCAAAATATTCCGGCATTCCGGTTATCAATGGTCTTACCGACGAATTTCACCCTACCCAGGTACTTGCTGATGTACTTACGCTTAAAGAAACGTTTGAAACGGTCAAAGGTCTGCACCTTGTATTCTGTGGTGATGGAAGAAATAATGTTGCACGAAGCCTGATGCTTATCTGTTCAAAGCTCGGAATCAATTTTTCCATTTACAGCCCCGGGGAACTATTCCCTGATGCAAAAATCAGGTCGATATGTGCTCCATTTGCAAAAGAATCCGGTGCAAAAATCAGTATCAGTGATGATATTTCTGTTGTAAAAGGCGCAAATTGTCTTTATACTGATGTATGGGTTTCGATGGGCGAGGAAGCACTCAAAGAACACCGTATGAAATTATTGAGTCCATATCAGGTTAATGCCGACCTGATGCAGGCAACAGGTAACAAGGATACAATCTTTATGCATTGCCTGCCGGCTATCAAGGGACAGGAAGTAACGGAAGGAATTTTTGAGAGTACGGCAAGCCGTGTGTGGGATCAGGCGGAAAACCGGAAGCACACGATAAAGGCAATCATGCTCGGGATTATATAAGACCTGTCTGGAATAGTTACTGGAGGTTTAGCTATGAAAAAGGGATTTTTTATTACTGCTTTTATTACAATCGTTTTATTTGCAACGCCGGTATTCGGTCAAGATGGTAATCTAACTGAAAAAAATACATCACCATTTACCTATGCAAATATTCCTATTTATCAGATCCTGGACGCGCCTGATGCATATATCATTTTATATGCAAAATACGGAAAGGATACCGGACAAACAGCAATTCCGAAATCATGGGCAAAAGCGGGTAACGACAATCCTGCAAAACTGGTTTTCAGGAAACTGCCCCCGACGCTCAATCCATATATGACAATTATCAGGAAAGATGGTGTATTTTACAAAGTATACCTGACATTACCTTTGGAAAGGTCTAATTCGATTTGGGGACATGCACCAAACGGAATCAAGATAGACAATCCTGATAAAGCCAATCTTGATGACCTGCAATTGTGACAGCTTCTGAAACTATAATAGTAATAATAAAAGCTGCTTCCTGATACCGTCGGGACAGCTTTTTTTATTCGTGCGGAGGGTTTTATACCCCGCCCCTCGGGGCGTATAAAGGGTAGTAAATCCCGACTGTAATACCTATAGAGAACTCCATACCCCGCAGCTGCTTGCGGCGGGGTTGGTGATTACAAAGGAATTTATGAAAATACTTACAACAGAACAAATTGCTTCTTTTCAGCGTTTTATTGAAAAGAATTCCTTCTTTATTATTGTCGGGCACAAGGAACCCGATGGCGACTGTATCTCAAGCTGTCTTGCAATGGCCTCTTTGATTAAAAAAACCGGCAAACAATACCAGCTTCTGTCTGCCGGTCCATTTAAACGGCAGGAAATACATAAATATGAAGATCTCTTTTCATCAACAATGCAATTTATGACACAGGAAGAACGCAATGCAACAGGGCTCGTTATCCTTGATTGTTCTGAACTGTCCCGCCTTGGTGATATTGACGGCGATTTTACAGGTCTGGATACATTCATCATAGACCATCACAAAACATCCGAATGTGGTGATGATGTACTGTCTATTATTAATCCCACTGCACCGGCAACGGCCTGTCTTGTCCAGCTGCTCTTTGAACAAATAGTGGGACCGCTTGATTCAGAAACAGCAAAAACGCTGTTTTTTGGTATGGCAACTGACACAGGTTTTTTCCGCTTTCTTTCGGCAGATTCAGCAGAAGTCTTCAAAAGCACTGCACGGATGGTTGCGGCAGGCGCAAATCCGAGAGAGGCTTACGATGAAATGACGAGCGGGAAACCGTACCTTACCAGAAAACTTATCGGAATTATGCTTGACCATGCAGAGCGATACTATAATGGAAAACTGATTGTTACATATGAAACGATAGAAGATACCCGGAAATACGGAACAGAAGGGAGAGATTCCGATGCTCTGTATCAACTTCTTCTTGCCGTAGATGGTGTAGAAGCTGTCGTTTTTATCAGACAGGAAACTGAAAATTCATGTACTGCAGGATTCCGTTCCCGTGATGATATTGACGTCAGTGTCGTAGCCGCTTCTTTTGGTGGAGGCGGTCACAAGAATGCCTCAGGAATGAGTGTCGAAGGGAAACTGGATACATTGATCCCTGAAATTTGCAAGAAATTTGCACGTATTTTATAAAAGCTTCTATAAAATCTTGCAGTATCCTGCATGGTTTTCAATATATGATGTTGCTCCCTGTTCATGCGGTATAATCTCAGAAATACTTTATTTTATATTATAAAGAAATAGCTTTCTAAAACCATCTATAAAAAGATGGCACAGCTTTTGCATTTGTCTTTTCTTGTGTCCGCAAATACGGTACACAGGAGATGACAAATGACATATGATGAAATTAATGCGTTACCGGAAAAAACGGTAGAAAAAATTATGACGGTTGATGAAGCATCAAAACTTCTGCTCAGGGAAGTTTATTTTCATTTTTACCGTTTTGGTTTACGCTTTACAGATGAAGATGACAGAAGCGATTTTATACTCAATATCACTCCAAAGCTTTCGAGACTTTTTCATGAATACAAACCAGCCATAGGCCCTTTTGCCGTATTTTTTATCAGCTACATAACCGGAGCACTCTATTCATGGAGAAGACAGGTAAACAGGAAATATTACGTACTGAAAGTCATGGAAGGAGCATATAAACAACTGCATGAGGAAAATCAGGAATTATATATGAAAAATGAATTTTCAGAAAATCCTGAAACAGAACAACAGTTCCCGGCAGCAGAACAAGCCGGCCCCATATATACAGATAGTACCCCGGATGATTTTAACTGGTGCTCAAGAAATGTAAAACAAAAGGTTATACTCATACTTGCATTAAAGTCGAGCTATTATATAACCGGCTGCCAGATACAGAAAATCAGTGAGTTATGCGGATGCAGCGCAGCCCTGCTTGAAAACAAAATCATCTTACTGCGTCAGATGCTGGATAATAAAGCCAGGCGGCATGAAAACTTCAAACAGAGTCGTGATAATGCATATTATTTTCATCGTAAATATATGATAGAAATTAATTGTATCCAAAAGAATAGCACAAGGTATCAATCTCTGGTTCGCAAATACGTCAGGTACACAAACAGATGGAAATATAAAAATAATCTCCTTTGTACTAACCACCACCGGGTATGTCCAACCAATAAAAGTATCGGAAAAATGCTTGGAATATGTGATCGTCAGGTCAGTTACTATATCACGCTTGGCGAAAAATACAGAAAACAGGAAGAGGAAAATCCTAATGTAATGTGATTTTTTCAGCCGTACTCATGAGTTATGTAAAGTTGCCTGCAGAAATAACTGACTTATAACGGCAAACGGGGTATGGCTGGACGTTCAAATATATTTCCGTTAGTATATAGATATGAAAATATATCTTGCAAGCGGAAACTTAAATAAAAAGCGGGAATTTTCACAAATACTGACAAACTATACGATAGTTATACCTTCTGATGAAGGTATCATATTCGAACCGGAAGAAACAGGCTCAACTTTCCATGAAAACAGTATGATAAAAGCTCTTGCCCTATGGAATATTGTACATGAACCGGTGATTGCTGACGATTCCGGTATCTGCGTGGATGCACTGGGTGGCATCCCCGGTGTATATTCATCACGTTATGCAGGACCAGAGTTTCCCAGAGGTGCCGGCGACGGAAAAAAGATACCACAGCTGGAACAAAATCGCCTTCTTATAGGACAGTTAAATACAATTCTTGCAAAAGGAGTCAATACAACCAGATTTCCCAATGGACCTCGTTCATGTAGCTATGTATGTTCAATGGTGCTTCTCTTAAAGCCTGACAGATTCTTTATTTCTCAGGAAACAATGGAGGGAATACTGGCATCTTCAATCGATGAAGCGGCAGGTACGGGAGGATTCGGTTATGATCCTATTTTTTTTCTCCCGGACCACAGTCGGACCGCAGCACAACTTACGTCAGAACAAAAAAATTTAATATCTCACCGCGGAAAAGCAGTAAAAATGCTGACAGCAGTTCTTGAAAAACTGGAAAAATAAAAAAAAGCTAAAGTTTCCGTCCCATTATACCGATACATTAAAAGAATAATAATGGTTTGTTTAACTTCCTGAAAGCGGCAACCAGATTATTCAGTGTAAAAGTGCACAGATGCAGCCTTGTATTCATATGTACACTTTTACAAAAAAAGACAACATGGATGCTGTCTTGTATTATTCCATGGAGGAAACACTATGGTCATCAACCACAACATGTCAGCAATGTACGCCAACCGTCAGTTGGGCGTAACAGGTCTCAGTATCAGCAAGGATATGGAAAAACTTTCATCCGGACAGAAAATAAATCATGCCGGGGATGACGCATCCGGTCTTGCTGTATCTGAAAAGATGCGTGCACAGATCCGCGGTTTGAATCAGGCTTCCCAGAATGCACAGAATGGAATCAGTTTCATTCAGACAACAGAGGGTTACCTGCAGGAAACAACAGACATTGTGCAGCGTGTCCGTGAACTTGCAGTTCAGGCTTCTAACGGTATTTATTCCGATGAGGATCGCATGCAGATCCAGGTAGAAGTATCGCAGCTCGTTACTGAAGTAGACCGTATTGCAAGTACTGCCCAGTTCAATGGTTTGAACATGCTGACAGGACGCTATGCACAGGCGACAGGTGAAAATGTAGTAACAGGATCAATGTGGTTCCATGTAGGGGCTAATATGGACCAGCGTATGCAGGTATTCGTCGGAACGATGTCCTCGCAGGCACTCGGTCTGCGTTCTGTTGGTACGGAAGAAAAAATTTCACTTCAAGCCCCGGATGATGCCAACCGTGCAATAGGCACTCTCGATTCAGCCCTGAAACGTATAAACAAACAGCGTGCTGACCTCGGAGCATATCAGAATCGGATGGAAATGACCGTAAAAGGTCTGAATGTCTCTTCTGAAAATCTCCAGGCATCTGAATCACGTATCCGTGATACAGATATGGCTCAGCAGATGGTTGAGTATACAAAGAACAATGTTCTGCAACAGGCTGGAACAGCAATGCTGGCTCAGGCTAATACCCAGTCACAAAATGTCTTGTCATTGCTGAGATAGTGTATTATACTAGTTATGGAGAGAGGTGGGTTTTATCCACTGCTTTCCATAACTGGCACGGTGTTTCTTTTTCGCATCTTCAGCTATTTCCTATCTAAAAGCACCTATTCCAGTAAACAGTCTATTTGGTATGTTTTCAGACATATCCTGATCTTTGAAATTATATCCCTATGAGATTGTGACAGTAGAGACGGTTAGCCATCGCTTATGGTTAACGGTTCCTGCTGTAAGGGTCTGAAACTGATACCGGGGGCGCAATAACCGGTGTCAGCCCGCACAATCAGGACCCAAGGCACGATGCTTTCGGGTTTTAAACATGGAGGGTATAACTATGGTTATTAATCACAACATGAGTGCTATGTATGCTGACCGCACTCTGAATGTTTCAAACAGTCAGATTCAGGGCAACATTGAAAAACTCAGTTCTGGTCAACGTATTAATAAAGCAAGTGACGATGCTTCCGGTTTGGCCGTATCTGAAAAGATGCGCAGCCAGATTCGCGGACTTAATCAGGCTAATAAAAACATCGAAAACGGTGTTTCTTTTATCCAGACTACTGAAGGTTATCTGACAGAAACGACAGATATTCTCCAGCGTGTCCGTGAACTTGCAGTTCAGTCTTCTAACGGTATTTATTCCGATGAAGATCGTATGCAAATCCAGGTAGAAGTTTCTCAGCTTGTATCAGAAGTAGACCGCATTGCAAGTCAGGCACAGTTCAACGGTATGAATATGCTTACCGGTGGATATGCAGCAAACTCCGCATCCGGTCGTGTCATGCAGTTCCAGATTGGAGCTAATGTTGACCAGAGAACACGTGTTTACATCGGCACAATGACCGCGCAGGCTCTCGGACTGAAGGGCGTACAGGGTACGGATGCCAAGATTAGCATCTCAACACCGGACAATGCAAACATGGCGATTTCGACTATCGATCAGGCTTTACACACTGTTTCAAAACAGCGTGCGGATCTGGGCGCTTATCAGAATCGTTTCGAAACAGCTGCGAACGGCATAAACGTAGCTTCTGAAAATCTTCAGGCTTCTGAGTCACGTATCCGTGACACGGATATGGCTGCTGAAATGGTAGAGTATGCAAAGAACCAGATTCTCACACAATCTGGAACAGCAATGCTGGCTCAGGCAAATTCACAGTCACAGAATGTTCTTGCTTTGCTGAGGTAAATCGTATTAGTTAAAGAGACCACTGGATGTCGTCTTTTTGACAACATATGTGGATCAGAAGGGGTGCGCCCCCCTTCTGGTTCTTCTTTCAGGAGGAAAGAGCCCAATGAATACAATTAGTAGCATGGGGCAAAATATGGCAATGGAAGGCCAAAAATATTTCAACTCCGCGACAACACTTACAAAAAAGAGTTCCACAATAGCAGACAGTCAGGGACCGGCTATTATTAATGGTGCTCAAGTGGCCGAAAATATTGTCCAGAATATTGCCGATGTAGAAGAAGATGTCCGACAACTTCAAAAATTATCGGACATGGTTATGGGACGCAAACTGCAATTCAATGTTGATAAAGAATTAGGAAGCGTCATAATCAAGATTGTAGATCCAAATACCAATCAGGTTATAAAGGAGATACCATCTGCAGATATGCAAAAACTAAAAATCAGAATCAGAAAAGCAATCGGGCTTTTATTTGATCAAATGATTTAAAGCGTTTCCGGGCTGCAGATAAAAAAGACTATGGCCGGAATAAACATACCTGGAGTTTCAGACAAATACAAAACTGACGATCTTGTTGAAAGTCTTATGAAAGTTGAGCGAATTCCGCTTACAAGGGAGCAGGATTCGCTTGATAAATATAAGGATCAGCAAAATGCATGGAGGGATGTCAATCAAAAAATGTCTTCTCTCCGTGAAAGTGTCAAGACGCTTTATTCTTTTGACAATCCTTTCAACAATAAGCTGACTTCTTCTACAGAAGAAAATAATATAACCGCGACAGCAAAACGAAATGCGGAATTCGGATCTTTTAATGTAAAAGTTATCACACCTGCAACTGCTGATCGTTTTATGTCAGATGAACTTCAAAAAGACTATTCAGTCCCGGAAGGAACTTATACTTTTCAGGTTAATGATAAAAGCGTTTCAATGAACTGGAAGGGTGGCAAATTGTCCGACTTCATCGCATTCGTAAATAAACGCGGTAACAATATTATCAAATCCGATGTAATCGGCATGAATAATGGGACGCAGTCACTGCTTATAGAATCGCTAAAGACCGGATCTGATAACCGGCTCGAATTTAAAGATGATGCATTGTCGTTTGCAAAATCAGTACATCTCATATCGCCAGTAAAACCTGAAACAGAAACCTTTGGAATCAGGAATAGTGAAATTATTGCACCTGAAATATCTTCATTACAAATAATTGAACAAAACGGGATGCCTGAAATCTCTGAAAAAAACGTATCTGCAAATAATCAGGGAATAACTGTTCCCCCGCGGGGTGGACTAATGCTCCAACTCCCGGAGAAATACAGAAACACATCAGACGTACACGTTGAATTCACATTAGCAGCAGTCCCTGTACCTGATATAACTGCTGAAATCAATGAAATGTTAAAGCGTCCCGTATTGCCGGACACAGGAAAAATTGATTTCGGAGGTGTGACTGTCGAAAATGGAAACTCGGAAACAAGCCTTCCTGCTCCTCCATTTCAGGAACTGAAACCTGTCGAAGATAAGAATGAGGTTTTTATCCGTATGGCTGATGGTTCCATGAAAGCACTGAAATCATCGGCTTTTGAAAATAATGCAGAAAAAGGTGAATCAAAAATTTCTATAAATGCGAACGATTATCCCGGAATACAGGCGCTGGTTATTATAAACCGTAATACAGGAATGCAGATGCATATAACCCCGGTCTCAGTATATATCAGAAAAGATTCTTCAGGGTTTGCTCCTGACCATCCTATTTCCACCGCGGGGGATGCAGAAATCCAGTATGAGGGTATTACGATAAAACGACCGACAAATACAATCGACGATGTTATCCCTTCTGTAACACTCAACATAAAAGATAAAACGAAAGATACCGCCACAATCTCCATTAAACCGGATACGGACTCTGCAAAACAGGCACTTATAACCTTTATCGGTAAATATAATCAGGCTATTGCAGAAATGAATATTCTTTCCCAGGACAAGCCGGAGATCATACAGGAACTCGACTATCTTACGGATGACGAGAAAAAAACTGAAGAAAAAAAACTGGGGATGTTTCTGGGTGACTTTTCACTGACAAATGCCAAAAGCCAGCTCCAGACAATAGTCTCTGCAAACTATAAATATTCTGATAAAGCAACGCTTACAATGCTGAATCAAATAGGTATTTCGACACAGGCATCCGGAGGCGGATCAGGCTATACTCCTGGCAGACTTCGTGGTTATCTTGAAGTTGATGAGAAAAAACTTGACTCAAGCCTGGGAAATAATCTTGATGCGGTAAAAAATCTGTTCGGTTACGATAGTGATGGTGATCTAATTATCGATTCGGGAATTGGATACGCTATCGACAGGCAGTTGACGGCATATATCCAGTCGGGTGGTATCATTGCCGGCAAAACCAACGCACTCGATACCCAAATAAAAGCGTCAGAAGGTAAAATTACAAAGCTTCAGACACAACTGGATGCAAAAGAATCCGAATTAAAAGAAAAATACGGTCAAATGGAAAGCACCCTTAACAATCTGGAAACACAAAAGAATACTATATCAAATTTTTCTAACCAGAGAAACAATGATTAACAGGCAGGTATAAAAATGGAATTATATGTAAATGATGAAAAGCTTGATGTGACACTTGAAAATGAAAAGACTGTCGGTGACGTGCTCAAGTCGTTTCAACAGACCTGCGAACAATACAATATGGCAACGGTCGCTATAAAACTCGACGGGAAACAAATCGCAGCAGAAATTTTCGACAACACGGCTGCCCTTTCAATCACGGATACGACTAAAATTGAGTTAACCGTTATTTCCCAAAAAGCAGTAGAAGAATCTTTTAATTCGCTTCATAAGATATTCCTGGATCTGGCAGAGCAGCTTGAGCAGGTCCCTGTAGAACTTCAAAGCGGGAAAGACAGTATCGCCCACAAAACAATAGCTGATCTTGCAGATGCGCTGGATAAATTCTGTCATACTACAACATTACTGGCACTCTTTCCCCAGGTATACAATGGGTTTAAGATAAAAGGTAAACCGCTGGCAGATTTTTTCTCTGATCTTTCAGCTGTACTCGGAGATTTCAAAAAAGCTCTGGAATCAAAAGATACCGTAAGTATCGGAGATCTCGCAGAATATGAAATTCGCCCGCGGCTGCAGGCTATAGCAGAATCTATAGACGAAGTCTCTCATGGAAACTGTTATGAATAATTTTGCGGCTGTTCCGGGATCGCCCCTGTTTGCAAGACAGGATGTAGGTCGTATATATGGCCTTATTATTCTGTTATTACTGATTATAGGTCTGCTGCTCGCATTAGCTTTCATTTTACGGATATTACATCAACATACTACTCCTGAATGGATGGCAGCCCAAAAAAACAAAGCAACCAGAATAGCAAATATAAACAATGTAGCAAATAAATACCGTTTAACGAAAGATGAAAAAAACCTGCTCTGGAATATGTGTCACAGAAATGATGCACCAAATATCGAGTACCTTATTCATGATGAAAATGCCATAAATGATCTTTTCAGACGAGAATATCTGATACTTTCAAATCAGAAAAATCCTGATCAGATACTTTCAACATTTTTTGCACTCAGATTTAAGCTTGAACGTGCTCATGCTCTTGCATCGATAATCACATCATCAAAAAATATCCCGGAAGGGATTTCCGCGGTATATACCGATAATAATGACAGACGATATACGTTTCAGATTTTACGGAATACAAAAGAAGGAATATATCTTCAACTTTCAAATTCCTTTAACTCGCTTGCAGATAAACCTCAGGAACTCGTAAAGCTGGATCTGGTATTGACCCTTGCAACAGGAATTCAATATAACATGAACACAAGATTGGTGCGATACCAGACAGGTCTCGACGGTCTGCCGGAAATGCTTGTTACACATACGAACGCACTCACTCCATTCAATAAGCGGCAAAGCAGGCGGCTGCTTCTTAATCAAAAATGTTTATTTGCAGCAGTCAGAATAACTGCCCAGGAAAAAGGGCTGCCGCAAACAATAACATATGAACCTTTTGATCATAGATACGAGGGAATCCTTGTAGATATTTCCTGCGGCGGGTGTCAGCTTGCAACAAAGCTGCCTATAAAAATAGATCAGTATATCTGGATAGAACTGAAAATGGACAGTCTCTATACCGATGAAGCAGTCGGTCTGATTGTAAATACAAAACGCAATATGGAAGACGACTTGTATACGCTGCATATAAAATTCATAAAAATATCGCCTGCAGCGCAGAATAGGATTTCTGCAAGAGTATATAATTATACTGCTTGACTGCCATCCCATATTGTTGTAATGTAAGAAAATCATGAAAGTATTGGAATTGAATCAGATTCAGCGTGCTGAAGAAGGACTTTATTATCGCCGGAAATTTACTGCGGTAGCTGTTATCCAGATTCCATTATCGAATCTCAAAATTCCAATAAGCTTTACTATTGAAACGGGTCCTCTGGGAAACAAAGATCTCTCCATCGATTTTTTTAGTTCGCTGGATTATCCTGTAATCCCCCTAAAAAAAGCATTAGCTGAGACTATTATGATCATGGATTCGGAAGGAAGATTACCCTGATTACACTACACACATATTCAGCCGATGAAACAGTTGCTTTAGGCAGAAAAATAGGTTCTTTCCTAAAAAAAGGTGATGTCCTTGCAATGCAGGGAACCCTGGCTGCCGGGAAAACTACACTCACAAAAGGTATTGCGCTGTCGCTTGATATTAAGGACGTCATTACAAGCCCAACATTCTGTCTGATTTCCGAATATGAAGGAAAAATGCCTTTATATCACATGGATGTATACCGCCTTGACGGCGCAGAAGATTTTTCAAATCTCGGTACGGAAGATATGCTTTATGGTGATGGCATCTGCGTCATCGAATGGAGTGAAAAAGTTATGAAAGAACTTCCGGAAAGAACAATTACGATAAAACTGTATCCGGAAGAAAACGGCTCAAGAACAATTACAGTTTCTAACTGGCCATACGGAGATGAGGTATTACAATGAAAGCACTGGCTATTGATTCAGCGGTGACCAAAATGACAATTGCTGCAAAACAAGATGAAAAAATAATTACAATCAGTCTTGATATAGGCATGAAGCAATCAGAGACTATTCTTCCGGTAATTGATTACATCTTTCAGCAACTTGGTATAACACCACAGGAACTTGATTATACAGTTCTCTGTCTTGGTCCGGGATCATTTACGGGATTAAGGCTTACATTTTCAGCACTAAAGGCAATCGAATTGGCACATACTATTCCCGTGTATGGCTTTTCAACTCTTGAAATATATGCATACCCTTACATTCAGCTGCCTTTCACCGTTATACCTGTTATCGATGCCAGGCATGGCAAGTTTTTTGCTGCCGCATATCATTCGGGAAAACAGTTATTAAAAGATGGTGACTATACTCCTGAAGAAATTATAAAATGCACAGGCTCGACAGAACCTGCCCTTATCTGCGGCCCGGATGCACAAATGTTCTATACTATTGCGTATTCACTGAACCCCTGTCTGCATACTATTTTTTCACAGCCGGCAACAACAGATGCACTGTTTGCAAATGCGGAAGATGCTATTATGCACAAAAAATCACCACTCAAAGACTTTGACGGACCGGTTTATCTGCGCGCAAGTGAAGCCGAAGAAGCTCTGAAAGGCTGAGTTTACCTCTTAAGCAGACGGGAAAGAGTATCAAGAGTCTCTGTACCGGCTGCTGCTGCCTGGTTCTCTTTCTGTATAGCGTTGAACACTTCCTGACGGAATACTTTTACATTTTTTGGTGCTTCTATACCTATTTTTACCTGATCACCGTGTATTTCTATTATCGTGATCTTAATGTCTTCTCCAATAAGGATTTTTTCATCGGTTTTCCGGGCAAGTATCAGCATATTGCCTCCCGTTTTGCCAATGCAGCAAGTATATCATATTTTGTGGTCCATCTGCTGTCTGAAAGGATGGACTGCATACATTTCCTGTTCTTCTTGTTTATTATAAGTGGTCCCTGAAGGTTGGCTGTTACAGGCCCACCATCGGACGGAACAGTCACAATTGCTATAACATATACATCCGCAGGTGTCTTGACACCGATAGAAGCCAGACGGCTGTCATCAATATCCAATTCATAATCATCGCAAATCAAAAAAGGATCTATAACAAGGAATGCCAGATCCTGTTCATCAATTGACTGCATCCATGTAAGAGGTTCATATTCTGAGTCAAAAAGTGCATATTTTTTAAAATTTTCAAAACCGAACAAACCGTCCGGTATTGTGATGATATGATCATCATTTACATTAATGATTCCTTTTGTCTTGGTTCTGACATCCATGCTTTATTGCCTACCTCATGTAATTTAAAAGTGAACTCTGATACATTTTACCTACAGTACTTAATGTAGCCTGATAAACATAATCCAACATTTTCATATCTGTAACAGCTTTTGTAAAATCAAGATCTCCCTCTGTAGAAATAAGTTGATTTACATTCAAGGCTGTTGCAGAATTACGTGTTATGTTTTGCTGAGCTCTTTCATACTCAGAACCAGACTTTGCCAGTCTCGTAACAAGATTATCGATGCTGCTGTCTATTGAACCGAGCATCCGTCCACCAATCGACTCTGTATCACCGGCCAGCATTGCATCACGCAATGCAATTACCGTATCAAACATTGATCCGCCGGAAACACGTACACTGTCGCCTAAATTGTACGGAGGATGCTGACCAGAACCTTTTATTATTCCAAGGTCAGAGAGAGCTGTTCCATCAACATCTTCAAGCCACAACTGCCGGGCATCGACAGTCACAAGATTCAGTGCCCTGGATACAGGATCAATAGAAGCTTTTACAGCCGCATTACTTTCATTTATTTTTGAAGCAAGTGCATACACATTATCACCGGCGTTTATTTTTATCTGCGTACCATCAATCGAAATAGTACTGTCTTTCGCTGCCTGCCAGGAACCTGCATCCCTGCCGCCAAACAGCTGCTGCTTTTCCGCCCAGAATGTACGATTGCCGGCATTATCGGTTGTCATATATTTATTTTCGTCTATTTCAATCCTGTTGGCTGCAACATTTCCGTTATAACGGACGCTCTCAATCAGGGGCTGCGCGGAACCTTCTGTATTTCCCATCTCTATATCAAAGGCAGTAGCTTTTACATTCGTTCCTGCAAACAGAGAATTACCATCCGGCCCTATCGCATTTGCATTCTGAACCAGCTGCTGTAACAATTGATCTATCTCAAGCGCCATATTTTTCAAATCATCTTTCTGATTAAGCCCATTTGCACCAGTCACAGCCAGTTCCCGGATACGCTGGAGCATATCAAGAGAAGTATTCATATAACCTTCCCTGACCGCAAATTCATCACTGAGTGTCTGGGCATTCTTTTCAAAATCATTCACACGAGTTAAATACGACTGATATCGTACAAGATGGCCGGCAGCTATCGGATCATCACGCAGCTCCTGAATACGGTTCTGGCTTCCCATCTGGCTATTAGCTTTATTGACCTTTGCCTCCTGCCGGCTCAAATTGAACTGAACAGTATCTGTTGTCATATTCGTACTTACTCTGGTCATAAGTTATCTCTCCTTAATTTACCACCATCACTCAAACACCAAGCTTATTTATTACCGTGTCCAGTAGTTCATCTACAACAGAGACAAATTTCGCTGCTGCATTATACCCATGCTGGAACTTCATAATATCTGCAAGTTCCTCATCAATATTCACGCCACTAATGGAATCACGCAGCGTATGCAGATCATTGATGGCCACATTCTGACTTGCAAGATTATCTGCAGCCTGTTCACCTTTTAATCCGACATTAGTAACAGAGTCAGCAAAATAATCGTCAAGAGTCCGTTCCCGACCTATCATAATAGGAGTATTCCTTATAGCTGCAATCTCAACGGCAGCCCGACCGTCTCCTGCAAGAACTGCACCTCTTGTATCCGGGAAACCAGATGCCACACTCATCACATCATTTTTTATTTTTGGATTAACTTCCATATATCCGGCAGGATTCAATACCGGAGTAACAGCAAAATTGTTACTGGCAAGCAGCAATGCAGCATCCGGCTGGGTATAATCATAGGCACCAGCCGCACCGGAGCCCTTAAGGATGCCGGCATAACCTGTCAGGAAAAATCCGGAATCTTCTACATGTCGTATTACAAAGTCAGGATTATCTTCATTCTGTGCAGCTGTAGCTTTAAGTACAAGATTATGATTTCTGTCGAGGTACGCCTTCACCTCACCATCGCTGTCGTTAATACGGTTTACGATATCCTCAACGGTATCCGTTGCATGATAAGGAACTGTTATATTTCCTGTCTTTCCGGAAAAAAGCATCGTCCCCTCAAGACCAACCTGCTCCTGCGGATTCAATGAATTCGTCCCTGTAAAACGGAAAATATACGAATGATCCATTGTCCCGTCACCGTTTTTATCGTAATTCCCGTTTACATTGGTAACGTAGGGTTGTTCTGTAAAAAAATCAAGGCCGGTAACACTGTTCGCTCCGATAGCATTACGATGGACATCATTCACGAGATCCGAAAAATTTAATGTCATTGTATTTAATGATTGTATCTCATTACGGACATCAGTATCGCGCAGTTCAACCAGAGCCCCCAGTGTCCCGCCTGTAATAACAGCATCATTGCCGGTATCGCTCCAGATAATTTTAGAATAACCATTATTATCAGTTACCGGTTCAACATTAAAGCCTCTTGCAATATGCCCCTGAACAAGAACATGGCCATCAACATGTATCATAAATTCATCACTGTCACGGTGGTCGCTCGTAATATTCACTAACCCGGACAGCTTTTCAACAAGTGCATCCCGCCGGTCAAGCAGATCGTTCGGATTGTCTCCCATTGCCTTCGAACGGACAATTTCACCATTAAGGTTTGCTATCTGTTTCGCATAATCATTAACCTGTTTTACCGTGGATTCAATATCACCGTTAAGCAACGTCCCTATTCCTGCAAGGCTTTTCCAACGCTGCTGTATGGAATCAGTCAATGTTTCACCACGGGTAACAACCGCCTGCCTGGCTGCCTGACTTTCCGGGTTTTTTGACAGCTCCTGCCATGATTCCCAAAATTTATCCATATTACTGCGGACAGAAATATTGGCAGGCTCGTTATATACCTTCTCAATCATTGAATAATATTTATCTCTCGCTGCCCAATACGTCTCTTCACCAGCCTGGGATGTGATACGCTGATCAAGCATTTCATCACGTACGCGGCTAATACTTTCAGCAACAGCTCCCTGCCCTATCTGTCCCGGTGTTTCCGCACGTGTAAGATCCGGGCGATAAATGGGATCAAATGCTTTAATCTCTACACGCTGTCTTGAATATCCTTCGGTACCTGCATTCGATATATTATGACCGGCAGTGGTTATAGACTCCGTATGAGCCATCAGGCTCCGTTTACCTATTTCAATACCTGCAAAAGAAGATGCCATATCTACTATCCCTGTTAAAATAATTTGTTAAGGACAACACTTTCCGGCTTGGGTCTTACAATATGTCCCTTCCGGGAATACAGGGTGTTACGTCGTTGCGGAATAATGGTATCAAGTATATTCTGAAGAAATCCCTGTGTAATATGTACATAATCTCCCAAAGCCTTGTTCTCCGCTTTTGATTTTATCAGTTTACTGCGTACAGAAGCAGTGACGGAGACAGCCTCAGGAACCGTAGAAATTGAAATCCCTTCTGATAATTGTGAACGGCGTGTTTCCATAATTATAAAACTGTCAGAAAATTTCTGTATACGCAGAATACATTCCTGAAGAGCGTTCCAGTCCTTACGGGACACAGCAATCCTGATTTTTGCCTGTTCGGCAAGTACGTCATCAAGAATAGCATTCTGCTTTTCCAATATAGATATAATCTGCGCAGCTGTTCCATTGTTTTCCATAAATTATTCCTCTGGATTTCCATTTATATTATCGGAATCTGCCATTTTAACTTTAATTAAAAGCGTTACATTAATATATCTGCAGAATTTTTCCGTATAAGCAGCCTGATTAAGATTTTAAGAAGTCTGTTATTCTTTGTATTTCAAGTATACATAAAATAGTTTACACATACTTGACTAATTTCTGTTAAATCTGATATAGTAAGTTTTGTCAGTTACTTGGTGCCCGTAGTTCAGTGGTAGAGCGCCAGATTGTGGATCTGGTTGTCGTGGGTTCGATCCCCACTAGGCACCCTCTCCTTTGATACAGCAAGCGCTGTAACCTTAGGTAATGCGTTCGTAGCTCAACTGGATAGAGCAACGGACTTCGAATCCGTGGGTCGCACGTTCGAGCCGTGTCGGACGCAATTAATAAGTAACAATACGGGCCATTAGCTCAGCTGGTAGAGCAGCAGACTCTTAATCTGCGGGTCGTCGGTTCGAAGCCGGCATGGCTCATTGCAAAACGCTTGGTGTCGGCCTGGTTAAGATGTGCTTAACCTAAACGCGAGAGTGGTGAAATGGCAGACACGCCAGACTTAGGATCTGGTGCCTTAGGCGTGAGGGTTCAAGTCCCTCCTCTCGCAAATACTTTCGGTAGTACCTGAAGTATTGCGGAAATAATTTGCGGGAATAGCTCAGTGGTAGAGCGCTACCTTGCCAAGGTAGATGTCGCGGGTCCGACTCCCGTTTCCCGCTCTTTAAAATGAACGACTGCAGCAGAAAGATGTTTATTTATAGCCAAACGGTTTACATATTCTTTGCGGGAATAGCTCAGTGGTAGAGCGCTACCTTGCCAAGGTAGATGTCGCGGGTCCGACTCCCGTTTCCCGCTCTTACAAATGGCGATTTGGAGCAATCTGAATCGCTTTTTTTTACTATTTTTATTTAAGGGGATGCCAGCGTGAAAATCACTAAAGAATTTACCAAACTGGAAAAATCAGCCGTAAAACTGACAGTTACTATTTCAAAAGATGATGTAGCAGCAAACTATCAGGAAATCATAAACAAATATGCCAAAAATATTCAAATGCCTGGATTCAGAAAGGGACATGTTCCCGTTGCAGTTCTGGAACGCAAATATGGCACAGCTCTTAAGGCAGACGTAACTACGGATCTGATTGACAAAGCGCTCAATGAAATATTCGAAAACGAGACGGAAAGCCGCCCGCTTCCCTATGCTCAGCCGGCCATCGATAAGCTGCCGGAGATTGATATAGCAAAAGATCTTACGTTTACCGTTACATATGATGTATTCCCCAAGGTAAGCGTTACAGATTTCAAAGGAATCACTGTAAAAGAACCACAGGTAACCATTGGAGAAAAGGAACTGAATGAAGAACTTAAATCCATACAGGAACGGAATGCGGTAGTCATTGATAAAAAAGATGATGAAAAAATAGAAAAGGACAATGTTGTTACTATAAACTACAGCGAAATAGATGAAGACGGAAAAGAAGTTGACGGATCAAAACGTCAGGATTTTGTTTTCACAGTTGGTTCAGGACAGGATATTTACAAAATTGATGACGATATTATCGGAATGAGAAAAAACGAAACAAAGCAGATTACAAAAAAATATTCTAAAGACGATTCCGATAAGGATCTTGCAGGAAAAACAAAAAAAATCAGTGTTACTGTTACTGCCATTAAAATCCGTAACCTGCCCAAACTCGATGACGATCTTGCCCAGGATGTTAGTGAAAAATACAAAACGCTGGATGACCTTAAAAATGATATCATGAAAAACATGGAACATGCAAAGGAAAAGCGCGTTGCTGAAATCAAGAGTAATGATCTGCTCTCTCAGCTGGTTGAACGGAATCCCTTTGATATTCCGGCCACAATGCTCAAAGCAGAACTCGACAGCCGCTGGGATATGATGGCAAAACAGTTTCAAACAACTCCCGAACAGCTTGATAAAATGATTGTCGCTTCAGGACAAAAAAAAGAAGATATGCTCAAAGAATGGACTGGCGACAGTGAAAAAATGCTCAAGAGCCGTATTATAGTGGAAAGCCTTCTGCATGACCGCAATATCTCAGTAACTCCTGAAGAAATCGATGCAGAATATGTAAAAATTGCAGAGGGAAGCAGTATGTCTGTAGAGGATGTAAAAAAACACTATGCGGATCCGCATGCAAAAGAGTATCTTATAGATGACGCTAAAGAACAGAAACTGTATAAACAACTTTTCAGCGAAGTAAAAATAGCAAAAGGTGATAAAGTTGCTTTTGCGGATCTGTTCAAAAAATAGTCATTACAGGAAGGCTTATGGACGAACAGATGAACACGCTCGTACCCTACGTTATTGAGCGCAGCGGAAACAGCGAGCGTTCCTACGATATTTTCTCACGGCTGCTGAAAGACAGAATTATCTTTGTAGATGGGGAAATAAACGATGTAACGGCAGATCTCATTGTAGCACAAATTCTTTATCTCGAATCTGAAAATCCTGAAAAAGATATCAGTATGTATATAAACTGTCCCGGAGGTTCTGTAACAGCAGGGCTTGCAGTATATGATACTATGCAGTATGTAAAATGCAGTATCCAAACTATTTGCCTGGGACAGGCCGCAAGCATGGGAGCTATTCTTCTTGCAGGAGGAACAGATGGCAAAAGATATGCATTGCCATCATCTCGTGTGATGATACATCAACCATGGGGCGGAGTCGAGGGACAGGAAAGCGATGTTGCAATTCAGGCAAAAGAAATTATCAGACTTAAAAAACTTACCATAGATTATTTTGCAGCGCATACTAAAAAAACGATCGATAAGGTGGCAGCCGATATGGAACGCGATTTCTTTATGTCGGCGCAGGATGCGCTTGATTATGGCATAGTCGACCATATTATGCCCGGGAGGAAACTGCAATGAGAAAATTAGGCGGATCGACACAATTCTGTTCTTTTTGTGGCAAGCCGGCGGACAATTCCCGGCATCTGGTTGCAGCCCCTTCGGGAAATATTTTTATCTGTGATCAGTGCGTTGCTGTTTGTCAGAGTATTCTCGAACAGGAAGAAAAATCTCTGACACCTATTGAAATGGCGGAAGTACCATCACCTAAGGAATTCAAGTCGTATCTCGATCAGTATATTATCGGACAGGATGAGGCAAAAAAAGTTTTGTCTGTTGCTGTATATAATCATTATAAACGTATGTCTGTTCCAAAGTCTGTTCAGAACGAGAGCGATGTTAAAATTGAAAAATCGAATATACTGCTTATCGGTCCGACCGGCAGCGGCAAAACACTGCTTGCAAAAACACTCGCACAGAAACTTAAGGTTCCCTTTGCTATAGCTGATGCAACGACTCTCACCGAAGCCGGTTATGTGGGTGAAGATGTCGAAAATGTACTGTTAAAACTTATCAATAACGCAGATGGAAATGTCGCTGCAGCAGAACGCGGCATTGTTTTTATCGATGAAATCGACAAAATTTCGCGGAAAAGCGAAAACACATCTATTACAAGAGATGTATCGGGCGAAGGTGTACAACAGGCTCTGCTGAAAATCATCGAAGGTACGACAGCAAGTGTCCCTCCGCAGGGAGGCAGGAAACATCCTAATCAGGAAATGATTGAAATTGACACAACAAATATTCTGTTCATACTGGGAGGTGCTTTCGTCGGGCTCGAAAAAATCATTGAGCACCGTACGGCAGAACATACTATGGGATTCGGATCAAATGTCAATATGATGTCAGAAGAACAGCGTATGGATCTGCTTAATAAAGTTACTCCTGATGATCTTGTAAAATTTGGTATTATACCGGAACTCATCGGACGTATGCCGATTACCGTTGCCTTAAAAGAGCTGAACAAAAATGATCTTATTTCGATCCTCACGGAACCGAAGAATGCTATTACAAAACAGTTTAAGGCTTCTTTTGCAATCGATGATGTAGACTTATCCTTTACAGATGAGGCTATCGAGGAAATTGCAAATATAGCAATCAGACAGAAGACAGGCGCACGAGGTTTGCGTGCCATAGTTGAAAAAATTTTAACAGACTTTATGTTTGAAGTTCCAAGCATAAAAGGCAAAAAACAATTGATCATTACAAAGGATATTGTTGACCAGCAAAAAAAAGGCGACATTGTAGAATTACTTATTACACAAAAAACAGCATAACCAGAGTAATTAGAAAACTACGTACCTGTTGTAAGAAAATGTAACCATAAACAAATAAAA
>DCFS01000106.1:0-9468 GCA_002319875.1 Treponema sp. UBA1798
GAAGTTTCAAAAGCACTTCAAAAAGGACAGCCTTTTTTATCGTATATTTTTTTCTTGAAGTGTCGCTCTTTTTTCAGGCATTCATAAGTCTTGCAATTTGCTTAAAGTCATAACCTATCATCAACAGCCCCCATTCTGTCCCGACTTTTTTTGTTCCACAAAGGTGAAATCTCCTGAAACTCCGGTTGGCTTTTATCTGGCCGAAGACGGTCTCACATTCCGTTGCGCGTTTTTTCATAAGACTTTTATATTCATCAGATGCAAGAAGCTCCCTGACCCTCGATTTCTGTTCAAGCCAGTGCCTGTTTCTCTGGATCATCCGACCGTATTCTGATTTTGTACAAAGAGCTCTGAACGGGCAGCCCTCACAGTTGTCGCACTGATAGACTTCACAGGTCTGAATGTATCCGGATTTGTTTTTCTTCTGCTCCGTCTTTTTATAGGGAACAGGATTTCCGCACGGGCATGTGTACGCTTTGGTCTTCTCATCATACTTCCAGTTCTCTGCGTTGTACGTCTTTTTTCTGAAACTGCGTTTTATTTCTTTTTCGTAGGACGTGTATTTTACTGCTGCCGTGATTTTCTTTTCTTCCAGGTAATCATAGTTCTCCTCACTCCCGTAGCCTGCATCTGCAATCACGGTTTTGAATGTACAGCCCAGCCGCTTCATCACGTTCTCAAGATGAGGTTTTAACGTCCGTGTGTCCGTAGGGTTCTGGAAAACATCGTAGCCGGTTACAAAATTGTTCTCAGTTCCGACCTGAATGTTGTAACCGGGTTTGAGCTGACCGTTGAGCATGTGGTCTTCCTTCATGCGCATGAACGTCGCCTCCTCATCCGTCTTTGAGTAACTGTTCCGTTCGTCGAACGTCGCGTTCGCCTTCTCGTACTTTTCTTTTCTCGGAAGGAAGTCCTTCTCAATCTGACGCTTTGCTGTCTTCAGTTTTTTTTTACATCTTTTGAGTCTTCGTCATCACGCCCGCTGATTTCATCGAGTTTCTTATTAATCCCCGCAGCCACTGCCCTGATTTCTTTGCTTGTCACCGTGATGTCCTCTCCAAGCTCAGCAAGGTCTTTGTCTCCGTATTCCTGATTTTCGTTTTCCGTGATTTCATTGACTTCTCTTAAGAATACGCGGAGTTTTTCATCCAGCTTCCTTTCGTTCTTCTCGACGGCCTTTTTCCACACGAATGTGTATTTGTTCGCCACGCTCTCGATTTTTGTTCCATCCACAAAATATTTTTCAAGGCTGACATAGCCTTTCCGGTTCAGAAGCCTGACTGTCGCCACAAAAATCTCTTCGATTGATTCCCTGAGTTTTTCCCCGCGGAAATGATTGATTGTCCTGAAATCCGGCTTCTGGTTTCCCGCCAGCCACATCACGTTGATGTTCTCGCGGCACTGCTTTGCTATCTGCCGCGAAGAATAAATGCCCGTCATGTAGCAGTAAATCATGACTTTCAGGAGCATGAACGGATTATAGCGGCTTGCTCCGCCGCCTTTCGTGTATTTCGCAAATATTTTTTCGATGTTAAGCTCGTCTACTGTTCTGCTTACGACTCTTACAAGGTGTTTTTCCGGAACCAGTTCGTCAAGACTCGGTGGCAGAAGCCACTGTTCCTTCTGGCTGTACGGTTTGAATGTTATTTTGTTGCTTACTCCTCTGCTCATAATTGAATTTTAGCAGATTCAGCTCCGTTTGTACATTTTAAATGACGGGGCTGCCCATTCTTTTGGGACAGCCCCTTAGGGACCTTTCAGGGCAGCATTGCTCAGGGGTTCTACTTTTCAGATGGTTTAAACCCGCAAGCATATTTCATTTTTATTTCCCTGATACGTTCTGTCACATCGTTTTTTCTTGTTTCATTATAATCATTTTTAACTATTCCCATATAATCACTTAAAATTCCCATTACACAGGTATCATCATATTTCGTACCGGGGTATACCTCTTCTATTACTAATTTTATATTCCTGGTTTTTTCGTTAAATGACATATTTTGAAAGCAGACTTTATCTTCTAATTCAAATACATACTCCTGAGTATTGTCCAGATCATAAACTTTGAATTTTTTAACTCTCGAATTCTGCTTATATAAATATGTTTTTTCAAAATCTACGTATCCATTTAATACAGCTATTGCGGATATCTGTTCTTTATAAGAAATCGTTATACTTTCTCCGATTCCATACCCTTTCACGCCTTCAACCCATGGAACAGCATCATAATTCCAATCATACTGTTCACTTTTATCATTTGGGGCATACGCAAATTTATATAAATTATCAGGAGTATACTGTATTTTTTTATTTTTTATATCTTCAATTAAATAAGAAGAACTTGTAATCGTTTGTACAGGATATTCTGAATAATATTCATTTCCATGACTGCGATTTTTTCCAAGAGTACTCTTATAAAATTCTGTATATCCATAAAAATCAAAAAGAATAAAACTGCCTCCTGTTATCGGGTCATTATTCTTAAAATTATAATATCCATCGCCGTCTACATAAAATGAACCTTCAGGCATATTTTCATATGTCTGCTCATCATCGCGGTATATGATCACTTCATGAGGTGATACTAATAGTCCGCCGCCTTCATAGGGGAAATTAAAATATTCCTGTGAAAACAACTTAAGACTAATTATTATTATAAATAATATAATCCCTGCCTTTTTTCTCATCTTTTTTTCCATATCACGCTCTGTCGCTATTCCGGCAAATTTCCGGCCGTTTCCAGCGCAATATAGTCATACATGATACCACCGCCATCCGCAACTGTTTTCATGACAAGTGAAACAATATTTTTCCCCTCTTTAAGCATTGATCCCGGAAAAATGATCTTATTATCACGCCAATGGGCACTCTGATTCGCAGAACGGTACGCTGCCTGATCGTTTACATTCGTATAATCAAGTTTTTTTACAGTATTTCCATTCACTTCCACTTCCAGGACAGGGCCGCGCGAAACTCCGGCAACCGGCAGCAGCAGGCAGACATCACCTTTCACCGGACGATCAATCGTAAATGTAATATTCCACCTGCCCGGCTTTGTCTGGGCATAGTACCACTCCTGCGCCGGTTTTCCGGTTGCAACATCATACACAAGATCTGCCGGGACCAGAGCAGGCAGTCCATACTGCCGGGAAAGATTTCCGAACCTGAACTCTGAGCATTTCCGGTCAGCAATCCCGATAGACCACAGCACAGTACCTGATTCTGTTTCCCACTCCAGCGTTCCGAGATCACTGTTCTTTCCTTCTGTTACCGTTATACCGTTCTTTTCAAACTGTCCGGTTATCTGACCGTCTGTCGAATATGCATACAAGGTATACGACCCCGGACGCACATTCGGTATGGTAAAATGTCCATTACTGTCTGTAAGCGCTGAAAAGATATAACCATTCTGTTCATATATATCACCACCCGGCTGGGCAAGTACAATTTCAGCGTTATCAACCGCCGCTTTACGGTCTGAACGCGTAAGCATACCGGTTACGGAAGAGCGATTCAAAGGATAGTTTTTATTTTTAAGCCACAGACACGGCCATTGTTCCTGCCGCGCTGTTTTAACAGCATCTGCGATATCGCCGTTATTGATATAAATGAACCATGGGCCGTACAGATACCCCGACGGAATAGTAAGAGGAGGTATGCCGAAATGAGACCCCTTCAGCATATTCAAAAGAACAGCATCGCCGGTTCTGCTTTCCAGATGAACCATAAGCTCCTGTCTGAGCGGACCACTCGTATAATACTCGGAGCTGACCGGAATCATCCACGCTCCGGAGGCGGAACCGTAGACACCGTGAAGAAGATCATTACTTTCATAGTCTGCCCAGTCATATTTCGTATATACTGTCCCGTCCATCAATTGCCACGTTTCATCCTGCAGTTTTGTTCCCCGGTTCAGATCGTCCAGATGAGGGAAGGGTCCCTGTTTTACGGAAGTATATCCGTTCCGGAATAACGCACCGTCAAAACGGTACAGCGTCCGGAATTCATGTACCGACGCAAGGTCAGAAACTTCAAAATACGAATAGAAACCGCTGATTCCGCGGCGCAGAACATAATGAATAGTTCCCCACGTACCGCGGTACGCAATATCCGCCATATCAGGCGTACCGGTTACAACCTCAAGATTGTCCGCAACAAACGCCTTGCCTCCGTCAACAGAAAGATAACATCCCTTCGCCGGACCGATCAGTTCGGCACCAGTCTTCTTCCAGACCATCGAATATCCGGTCCCATTTCCGTTGAATTTCATCACAAGGTACCCGTTCTGCAGCATGGCCTCTTTTGTTGTCTGATCAGCAGTAACCGTTACCGGACTTTCAGCAGAAAATGCAGACGTTGCATCCGCAGCAGCGACAGCTGAAAACAGCACCATAAAGCTTACGGTAAGCACAGACATGATAACAATACGGATATACGGTTCATTCGTATTCATACACAACCTCCGTAATTTAAAAAATTATTTTGAATTCAGCCCTTCAGATTCTGAAACACACAGGATTAAGCAAGCGTATTCTTAAATTCCATTCCGTCTATTTTTACGTCAACAGCTTTTAACTGCACAGCCGGATTAACAAGCAATCTGCATTTTTCAACCGACGCACAATCAATTCCTTCTGAGTGTTCTGTACCGCATACATCTGGTGCTGTGGTAACAGTGATATGCTCAAGCAACAGATTTTCTGTTATCCCGGTAAAGGTCCGTCCGCCGATAGTCCCGGGGGACTCCATGTTATACGCTTCTATGTTTCTGATAATAACGTTGGACAGCTTTGTAAAAAGCTGTCCATCCGCCAGGATTTCATCCTGCCGGTTATCCCAGCGCTGCATGTCGAACAGCCATCTCCCGTTATGGACTGTAATGCCATCAAAGACAATATTCTCAAAAAACTGCCTGGTATCATCGCGGAATTTGAATCTGATAATATTGTTTCTGCCGTCGACACGGCAGTTATGGACATAGACATTTCTGACAAGAGAAGCTTCACTGCCTATTGTTACCATACCATGACCAAATCCAAACGAACAATTTTCGATACAGATATTTTCTGTCGGATGGTTTATCAGATGCGCATCCGGACCTTTCCCTCCTTTTATACAAATGCAGTCATCATCCGTTATGATATTACAATTTCTGACCGTGACTGCAGAACAGGCATCAATATCAACCGCATCTGAACTTGCAGCCCGGACCCCTTCATGAGGTGAACAGACACTTATGCCGTCAATACAAACCGACTCACTGTTATATAAATGTATATTCCAGAAGGCAGAATTTTGTAATGAGATATCTTTGATAAGAATATTTCTGCATGAATTTATAAAAATCAGACGGGGCCGCATGACATCCCGGTTAGAAAATGGTTCGCTGTGTTCAACAGCATAGCTGCGTTTGTCCCAGAAAAGTTTCCAGAATCCGATGCCGTTCCCGTCTATGCACCCTTCTCCGTCAATAACAGTTCCGTCAGCGTCGTCGGCATTTACAAGGGCAACCGGCCAAGGGCAGGCGCGGCCTTCAAACCGGGTATTCCGTACCGGGTAATCCGCAATAGAAGCAGAACCCATGATAACACTGCCCCTTTCAATATGCAGCCGCATCCCCGATTTCAGAAAAATTGCACCTGTATGGTAGCAGCCGCCGGTAACAATGACAGTTCCATGAACCTCTGCTGCTGCATCAATGGCTTTCCGGAAAGCTTCTGTATTCATAGCAGTCTGTTCCGGGGCAGCTCCGTAATCACGTATATCAAAAATGTCGTTCATAACTCCAGTATACTACTGGAGTTATAAATACAGCCCGCACTATTTCAACAAATACTAGCACAAAAACGCCTGCATCCGGTTAAGCCATCAGAATCCTGTCAATATATTTCTAGGGGTTTAACTCCCAGTCACCATATTTATCGACAACTTTTGTCTTCATGCCTGACATAGGACGCCACACTACTGAAATCGTAAAATAAGGACTGAAGTCATAGCTCTTGGTTCCATCGGAAGCAGTTACAAGACGGGGAGATACTTTAAATGCAGCAGAAAGATTCCAGTCACATAATTCATGTGTTATTTTAACGGACAGGCTGTTCAACTTAAATCCTGACGATTTTCTCAGCGTTTCATCATCAAAACGGAACGAATTGAGGAGGTCTTTGAACATATTTGTTTCGCCCGGAATTCTGCCCGCATTGCCGGTCATACTCTGAAAGTAGCGGTAAATATTGTCGTTTCTTGATTCCGAAGAAAATGTCAAATCAAGGAACTCGTTGATCTGCAGTGTAATTGCCGGTACGAATTTAAAATAACTGTTAGTCGGACGCAGACAGTCATACACAATGCTCGTAGAAAGCGTCGGAGCCCAGCTGATACGGTTTTTCCAGTAGTGATATGTTTTTTTTGTCGTTGCATAGGCAAAACTTGCAGAATACGGCTGAAATTCTTCATAATCTCTGATTTCCCAGCCGGAATCGTCATTAAAATCGTATCCATAAGTATACTTTGCCGTATATGCAAGCTGAAAATCATTCCATGCAAAGGCAAGTTTCAGTGCGTCGGGATAACCATCTTCAAGTTCATAGGTATATGACTGGGTAAACGTTAAAGAATTTGAAAACAGCTTTACGGAAAGGGCCTCCTTAAACGGTTCTTTTTCCCATGTGGAATCCGTAGAACTTACCTGTTCTATTCCGCTTTCCACAGTCAGCGTTGTATACGGGAATGTCAGCGTAAGCGTTCCGTAATATTCATCTACCTGCGGCGGCAGTTTAGTACTCAGAACAAGAGACTGCCCGAAATCATCCCCGTATTCCGTTGCCGCGAGCGTCAAATCAAGGGTATTAACAGTAACACAGTCCTCATCGGTTAAATCCGTTGTCAAATATTCCCATTCCGGATTATCCGCATCGCCGATAAATTCCGTCCGTACCATTTTAACCGTTGTGTTCCATGAAAGCCCTGTATTTTTAAAATTATCCGTGTAATAAAAGGGCTTGAAACTCAGCGCATTCGTATTCGTCAGATCAAGCGTACGTGCTTCATAGTCCGCTTCCCTGATGGAATCAATACTGCTGGAACTGTATCCGCCATACGTTGTGTCTGTTGAAAGATAAGGGTGCCACTGGTATACGGGGCTGAAATCAAACGCATCAGTAAGACTTATAAAACTTTCACGATACCCCGCGGTGCTGGTCAAATTTACCGGTACCTTTACCGTATACATCGTTGATTTCAGCCTTTTCCAGTCGAAATCCTCCGGTTGTGTCAAACCGGTCGAAGAATAGGTAAACTCTGTCGTATATGACGGCGTAACGGCATAGGTCAGTGCATAATTTATTCCCTGCATGTTTTTGATTGCATCCGGTGAAAATGCCAGATCAGGGAGGGCATCTGAAGCAAGTCCAGTCTGGTCTCCGCCGCCTTCTGCCTGCGGTGGCTGAGTCCCTTCTGATGCCGGTATATTTTTGTCTTTATCCGGAATTTCTTCTGCCTTCTGACTGCTGCCGTCATCAAGATCTGCCGGAGCCTTAAGAGGGACTTCCATTTTTACGGACTCCTGTTTTTTCGTACCGGACGAAGAATCTGTTGTTCCGTAAGAAAACAACGTACCTGCGATTTTACCGGTAATCTGGATAGGATCGACTTGTGACGGGTAATAAAATTTACGTTCAGGCGTATAACTTTTCCAGTCGTCCGTATCGGAAGAAGAGCCTGATATGACAGTGTTTGTCAGACTGCTGAAAATCACTGAAGAAGAAAGGCTTGTAATTGCCAATGTTGAAATATACGGTTTAATGCTGTCAGGCAGGGCCTGCGTATAGGAGCCGGACAGAGACCACGTGAACGAAGATATTTCAGAGGACGTATCGTCATCGTCAGTGTCGGTAGTATCAGTACTGGGATTGCTTGTCAGATAATCAATCCAGTCCATGGTTTCCGTACGGTCGCCGAAATCTTCCGCAAAATAAGGATCCGAGTACAGCGGCAGTGAAATCGTCAGAGAGAACGGTTTTGCTATGACCAGTTTTAAATTTGCGCTGTAACGGAAAGGTAACTCATAGCCAAGAAAGTTGGAAGAATCATCATAGCTTGTTCCTGACGACGAATAGGGCAGGTATTGGGAGCTCTGTTCGAATATGGTATTACTGAATCCCAGCTGACCGTTTATTTCCAGATCAGTCAGATATCCTCCGGAAGGCTTATACACACTGTCAACACCAAACATGTAGCCGAGGTTTGAATACCAGTCTGTCATTATTTTTGCATAACTGGTCGTATCCCCTTTGTAATCCGTCTCCAGATTATGCAGCATAAGTCCCTGCCGCTCCTGATCCTTAAGTTTTGACGGTTTTATAAAACTGTAATAACTGTCATCACTGGTACTGGTTGTACTGCTGGAAGTGTCGTCGCTGCTGTCAGTGTCCGAATCGGACGTATACTGCTCGCCGACATCATAGGCACTTAACGGTTTCCGGCCGAAAATATAGGTTGTCATCTGTACGAAATAACCTTCACGTGAGCGGTAGCCGAATACGGGGTTAAAAATAAGCTCATCCTTCGGGTACCAGAACGCAGGCAGATACAGTAAAGGTACATCACCGACATACAGCAAAGCATTAAAGAAGGCAAATTCGCCTCCGGGTAAAAGCCAGATTCTTGATGCCTTTATACGCCAGTGCGGAGGATCTGCATCGCAGAACGTCAGAGCTCCGTTCTTAAAGGTTATAGTACTGGAATCATCGCGGCCAAAAACGTCAGACGCCACAATAAGGGTCGAACCTGATGGAAGGTTAAGGGAATCTGTCTGTGTCTGTACGATACGTCCGTTATCAAAAATTCCTTCAAGCGTCGCTGTATTAAACAGCAGGGAATCGGCTGTTGCCGTTTCTGAACCGGTGTTACTGTCATTCTTTTCCAGCTTAACGGAACCTTCTGCAAACAGCATATCATTCGCACGGTTATAATTTACCCTGTCAGCGGAGATAACTGTCGTAGTCGTACCTTTCTGGACAGAAATCACCACATTTCCTTCAAAAACAAGTTCATCACTGCCGTCAAGTTCATTTTTCTTATTACCGGTTTTTCTGGCACTTTTTATAGTAACGACGGTCTGTTCACTTCCGGAAGCAGGAGCAGACGCTGGCGCGGCATTACCGGTACTGTCTGTATTGCCCGGTGCCCCGGCCGTTGCGGAAGTATCCTCTGAATATGCGTAAAAAAAAAGAGACAGCACACATATCAGCGTAAACATCCGCAACGCGAACAGTTTCATTTATCGTTCCGGGCCTTTTCCCTCTCCAGCATCTCTTTTACATAAGAGCCGGTATATGATGTTTTTATCTGTGCAACCTGTTCAGGAGTACCTTCCGCAATAATGCGGCCGCCCCTGAACCCGCCTTCGGGGCCCAGGTCGATAATATGGTCTGCCTGACAGATAACATCAAGATTATGTTCAATCAT
>DCFS01000106.1:9799-12615 GCA_002319875.1 Treponema sp. UBA1798
TGAAGTCCCGTAGTCGGTTCATCAAGGATGTACAGCGTTTTTCCCGTAGAGACACGGGCAAGTTCGTTAGCAAGTTTGACACGCTGGGCTTCACCTCCGCTGAGCGTCAAAGCTGACTGCCCAAGCTGGATGTAACCAAGGCCAACGGATTTCAACGTCTCAAGTTTACGTGAAATGTGAGGTATATGTGCAAAAAAATCACAGGCTTCTTCTATCGTCATATTCAGCACGTCGTCAATATTTTTCCCTTTATAGCGGACTTCAAGCGTCTCCTGGTTAAACCGTTTTCCACCGCAAACGTCACACTGAATATACACATCAGGAAGAAAATTCATCTCGATCGTGATAATCCCCGCACCCTGACAGTTTTCACAACGGCCGCCTTTCACGTTAAAGCTGAATCTTCCGGCCTTATAGCCGCGGACCTTCGCTTCGGGAAGCGATGCAAAAAGATCACGTATACCGGAAAAAACACCTACATACGTAGCCGGATTGGAACGGGGGGTTCGTCCGATCGGACTCTGATCTATGTTGATGATCTTGTCGATATGTTCAAGCCCCGTCAGTTCTCTGTAAGCTCCGACAGCATAGCTTGTCCGCATCAGATGATTGCTCACCGCAGGATACAGAACATCGCTCAGCAGCGTCGACTTTCCGGAACCGGAAACCCCGGTTATACAGGTAAAAGTTCCAAGCGGAATACGTATCGTAACATCTTTCAGATTGTGCTCGGTGACACCGCCCAGGACAAGGAAATTACCATTGCCTTTTCTGCGTTCAGAGGGAATCTGCATGCGGAGCGTACCGGAAAGGTACTGTCCGGTCAGACTGTCTTTCTCTTCCATAACCTGTTCCGGCGTACCGGATGCCACGATATTTCCGCCGTGGACGCCCGCTCCGGGTCCCAGATCGACGATCCAGTCAGCTGTACGCAACGTCTGTTCGTCATGTTCGACAACGATGACGCTGTTTCCCAAATCACGAAGATAGGTAAGCGTGTCGATAAGACGCTGATTATCACGTTGATGCAGACCGATAGATGGTTCGTCAAGAATATACATGACACCGACGAGGCTTGAACCTATCTGCGTCGCAAGCCTTATCCGCTGGGCTTCACCCCCTGAAAGCGTAGATGCAGCCCTGTCGAGGGTCAGGTAATCAAGTCCGACATTTTTGAGGAATCTCAGCCGCGCATTTATTTCCTTCAGAATCTGTGCAGCGATTGCCTGCCTGGTTTCTGATAATTCCAGTTTTTCAAAAAACTCCAGCGATTCAAGGACAGAAAGCTGACACAAATCGTAAATATTTTTTCCGCCGACCGTTACAGCAAGCGCTTCCGGGCGCAGACGTTTGCCGTCACAGACCGAACACACCCGGTGTGCCATATATTTTTCAAGGTTTTCCTTCTGCGCATCGCTCCATGCTTCTACATAGTGACGCCTCATGTCAGCCAGAATTCCGGGCCAGGGCTGATCGTATACCGAATAACCTATCCCGCTCTGTTTCTGATATTCAAAGTGAATCGGCTTATCAGATCCGTTGATAATCACCTCTTTCTGTTTTTCAGTCAGCTGTTCAAACGGTGTGGAAAGCTTAAAACCGTAGACATCAGCAAGCCCCTTAAACCGGCATCTGTTCCATTCAGAGTCAGGATTATATGGCAGAAACCCCCTCTCTTCAAATGACAGGGCCTTATCAGGAATCATCAGGTCCAGATCAAATTCCATCTTTTCTCCAAGACCAGTACATTCCGGACACGCACCATACGGGTTATTAAACGAAAAAAGCCGGGGCTGCAGCTCCGGTATTGATATGCCACAATCAGGGCAGGCATTTTTCTGAGAAAAAAATACCTCCTGCTCGATGTAATCCTTACTCGTATCAACACCGGTACCTGCAGAGGCAAGTTTCGAAACGATCGAATCATACGCAGAATCAGTTTTAGAAACCCGCCGGAGGACTACGAGTATACCATTCGCACTCGTAAGTGCAGTTTCTATCGAATCGGCAAGACGCTTGCGGATATCTCCCCCCAGAACAATTCTGTCAATAACGAGTTCTATGGTATGCTTTTTCTGCTTGTCGAGTTTTACCGTATCGTCGAGTTCCGCCATAACACCGTCTATTCTGGCCCGGACGAAACCGGCTTTCCGGGCATCATCGAGAATCTTCTGATGTTCTCCTTTTTTCCCACGTACGACAGGTGCAAGGATCTGCAGTTTTGTCCCTTCTTCCCAACCCACAACCGTATCGATAATCTGATCGGTAGTCTGCTCCCTGATTTCCCGTCCGCACTTCGGACAGTGAGGAGTACCGATACGTGCATAGAGCAGACGGTAATAATCGTAAATTTCAGTTACCGTACCAACCGTGGACCGCGGATTGTTATGAGTCGTTTTCTGTTCGATCGAAATGGCAGGTGATAATCCCTCAATAAGATCGACATCCGGCTTATCCATCCGGCCCAGAAATTGACGCGCATAAGCCGAAAGGCTTTCTACATACCGGCGCTGGCCCTCGGCAAACAAGGTATCAAATGCAAGAGAACTTTTCCCTGAACCGGAAAGACCAGACACAACAACAAGCTTGTTGCGGGGAAGCTCAACATCAATATTTTTAAGATTATGTTCACGGGCACCTTTTATAACAATTTTGTCGCCCTTAACTGGATTGATTTTCACGCACATCAGTATAGTGGAAATACCCTGTTTTCACAAGTAAATCTGAAATGATGTACCGATGTTTGTATAGGGAAAGGCGCTTACGTTCCGATTAATCATTACGATTAAGGAACATAAGTGTAATGATTATAACAC
>DCFS01000007.1 GCA_002319875.1 Treponema sp. UBA1798
GATGCAATTCCCTGTGCTATATACGCGCCGACACCTGCATCCTTTATAATCTGCCCGAGAGCACCGCCGCCGCCCGTTACGAGTATAATAATACCGGCACTTCTGATACTGTTTTCAAGTGACTTTATAACGGACTCCCGGTCTCTGCCTGCTGTTAAAGTAAAAATGGCCAGAAGAAGTCCAAGCATCACGGCAATAATCGGACTACCAAGGAATATAAGAGCTGCAGCAACAGAACCAGTTGCTTTTAAAGCCGAAAGAACCGTATTCAGCAGAATCAGAACAACAGGCAGCAGCAAAGGAGCAAACGAAATAAAGGTTGAAGGTATTTTTTTATCCGAATCATGATCAGACAGATCATATTGAGGTTCCTGATAGGGAGGACGAACCCATTCTCCTTCTGTATTTCCGGGTAACTGATAAATACGCTTTCCCAGCCACTTACCGTAAAACATAGTTGCTATAACCATAGGTATGGAAATAACCATACCCAAAAGAAGGAAACGGCCGACATCTATCTGGAACGTACCGGCAACTCCAAGAGGGCCCGGTGTCGGGGGGACAAGAGAATGGGTAACGACAAGGCCACCGGCAAGCGCAACACTTAAAGCAACTATGGATTTTTTTGTTTCACGGGAAAGTGCGCGTGCAAGCGGTGAAATAATAACAAAACCGGAATCACAAAAGATAGGAATCGATACGATATATCCGGTGAGAGCCATCGCCTGTTCTTCATGCCCTTTTCCGAACAGTTTAAGGAAAGTCCGCGCCATTCTCTCCGCAGCACCGGATTCTTCAAAGATCTGCCCCATCATTACACCGAAACCGATGATAATACCGATACTCCCGAGTGTACCGCCGAAACCTTTTGTAATTGCAGCAACGACTGCATTCGGCTGCATCCCTCCGGCCAGTCCAATTATGCATGAAGCAATAATAAGTGCAATGAATACATGAATCCTGGTCTTCAGTATGAGCAGAATTAATACCAAAAGCCCGATTCCAAGCCCAATCAGCATTTGAGCTCCAGAAACTCCTTCCATAAGTTCCTCCTTTTTTTACGATAAAACCTGTATACTTGTAAACGGAAAAACATGCTGTCCGGCATGATCTCCGGATACTTATACGATTATCTGTACTTCGCCGAATATTTCACGGCAAGACGGATAGCTTCGACCATACTTACCTCACTGGCGATTCCTTTCCCTGCAATATCCATTGCGGTACCGTGATCTACAGAAGTCCTCAATATCGGCATTCCACCCGTAATTGCAATTGTCCGTTCAAAGTCAAGTGTTTTGGTTGCGATATGTCCCTGATCATGATAAAGCGACAGAACACTGTTGAATTTCCCGGTAAGGGCAAGATGAAAAACTGAATCGGCACCTATAGGGCCTTCAACTGCATATCCTTCTTTCTGCAGTTCTTCTACCGCCGGTATCACTTCGTCAACCTCCTCGTTACCAAAAAGGCCATGTTCCCCACTGTGCGGATTCAAGCCGGCCACTGCCATAGTACCTTCCGCAACTCCCAGTTTTTCCAGTACTTTAAGACAACGCTTCACATAATCGATTATGCGGTCTTTCTTGACCATTCCGCAGGCTTTTATCAGAGAAACGTGCCGCGTCAAAAAGAAAACACGCATATTCCGTACCTCAAACATGGTAAGCGGATCAGCCGTATGTGTAAGGGCTCCGAATATTTCTGTATGTCCGATATACGGAACCCCGCCGGCTCTGAGCGCTTCCTTGTTGACCGGTGTCGTTGCGACAGCGGCAACTTTATGTGCCATTGCAAGTTCAACACTTTTTTCGATATATTTATAAGCGGCTTTACCGCACATGCCATCTATCGTACCGATTTTGAATGTATGCATGTCGATAGTATTCAAATCGATGAGATTCAGGATTCCGGGACGATAATCGCCTTCTTCCGGTTCAGTAATGCATTTAAGCTCCAGCGGCTTTCTTACGATATCGATGGCATTCTGCATGATCTGCCTATCGCCGATAACAACACATCTGGCACTATTAAAAACGTCCGTATCTGCTACAGCTTTAACTGTAATTTCAGGGCCGATCCCTGCAGGATCTCCCGTCGGTATTGCAATAAAAGGTTTGTCCATAAAAAACTCCTCAGGCACCCGGCTGGATGCTTTTAAAATAAAATTGTTATTTCAAATATGCGTATTTAAATAAGCGATACAATCTTTAAGTGCATATTTGTCACCTGCCATACCTCCTTTTGTTATAATTTTCAAACCGTTATATTTCCCGCCACATAAGTCTCCGTAAGCTGCAAGCGGTAATACTTCGCTATGTAAACGGATACCGGATACGTCCAAAGCTTTGCAGACGGCGACAGTAATATCTCCTCCACTGGTATACAAAGCCCTGATATCCGGATTTTTATCGAGAATCGCAGCAGTCATTGCTGCAAAAGATTCATTTATAGAGGTCGAAAGCTCTTCATCGGAACAGCCTCTCAGTTCCTCATATGCAGAGAGATTTATCCGCTTATCAGGATCAATACCAGCCCCGATGATCGCAAAAATATGAAAATCCCCGGAAGCAGAAAGTGTCGCATTTATTACCCTCGTTATTTCCTTTTCGCGGCTGTCGACAGAAGCCACCAGTTTTTCAGGTTCGACAATAGAAACAAAGATATCTCTGGAAGGAAGAATTTCATCGACCTGCATTTTGGTCACAGGATTGACACTTCCTATTACAAGGAGAATGGCCCCATTGTTTTTTTCTGTTTGCGGTGTAATCGTTTTTTTTATTACCGTTGCCGTAAACGGTCCCGGACCGACACTTATAAAAGGAACATCTGAAGCGATACCGGCATCTGCTATAAGTTCAAGATCATCATCTGAAATACAATCAAACAGGATCGTCTTTATGCCCTGACCGGCAAGTGATACGATCTGTTTACGGACATATTCTTTCCCTTTGTGCAACGACTCCAGGTCGATTGCAGCAACAGAATACTTTGACTGGGACCGGAAAATATCCTCAACCCTGGAAGTCGTAACAGGATTTTTAGGATCCATTGCTGCTGCTGTTTTATGAAGCGGAACAGAATTAACAAGCATATACCCGCCACAGACAATACGACCTGAAGACGGAAAACAGGGAGCAACGAGTGCAATATATCCGCTTCCCAATGCATCAAGCATTGCATCCGTTTCCTGACCAAGGTTTCCACGAAGTGTACTGTCTATCCGCTTCGAAAACAGCTTCGTATCACACCGTTTCAACATGGTTGTAGCATCAAAAACCATTTTATATGCGTCCCGAGGACTTCTGCTTCTGCTGTCAGTCGGATACAAAAGACAGTCACAGGAACAAACTTGAGTTCTGTCAGAATCGGCAGGATCAATAACCGTATAGGTACTATATCCGACTTTATGTAAAAGAACTCCGGTCGCATTGGCACCCGTTAAATCATCAGCAATGATCAGGCATTGAGCCATTTTTATCACATCCTCCTTACACTGATAGTATTACTATATTTTTTTTCCTGAGTACCTGCTCTTCTTCTGCTGTAAAATGCATATCCGTAATGATACCGGTATAATCAGCCGCCGAATTAATTTTCATTATTGCACGTTTGTTGAATTTATCTTTGCCGGTAACAAGATATGTCTGACTGCTGCTTTTTATAATTTGCCGTTTTAAATCTATCTTTTCGATCGTCGGTGTAAGAATATTGAACTGTTCATCTATTGCGGCAGCTCCTACGAAAGCAACATCAATACAGAAATTGTCTATCATCTGATTGGCAAACGTGCCCATAACACATCCTGTAGTTTTTTGTATATAACCGCCGCAGATAAAAACCTGCATGTTACTCTTTACGAGCAGACATGCAATCTGCAGATCATCCGTTACAACAGTCAGATCGTCACGGTCCAAAAGCCAATTTGCAATATGATAGGTGGTTGTCCCCGCATCAAGGAAAACCGTATCGTTTTTATGTATATATTGAATTGCCGCTTGTGCGATTTTGTTTTTTTCCGTTGAATTGGCAATTATTTTACTCGAATAAGGAACTTCCTGCTTGAGTATTGCTCCTCCATGACAACGTTCAATAAGTCCTTTTTCCTTTAAATTCGATAAATCCCTGCGGATCGTCATAAGACTTACTCCGAGTTCCTGCGCCAGTTCTTCAACCTGTACGGATCCTGCAATCTGTATCTGATTAAGGATATATTGTTCACGTTCAATTTCCATGATCGGTTTCCCCTGACTATGTTCTATATTGTTTGTTTACATGTTCTATATTGTTCGATAATACGTCCGGAATAATGATCTGTCAAGTTTTTTATATTTTTACCGGTCGGGACATTCTTATACAGCGTTCTGCTGCATGGTACCTTAAACAACAGAACACCGGTATATAAAAAACATATTCCGTGTTATGATCAGACACGATCTGAAAACGTATGGTCTCTTAAGGGAAGGAATAGTATCATGATAAAAGTATTACAGGGAAAACTTGATTTTGTAAAAAAAACACTTCACGACGCTGAATCGTACGAACATGCGTGCAGGGTATTGAATTTTGATCAGGAAACGATCTGCCCGGCGGAAGGCATGGAAGAACAGGGTGAAGTCAGGGCTTTTCTTTCAAATAAGGCATTCGAACTGTACAAGCAGCCGGAGTTTATTGCAGACACAGAATATCTTTATCAGCACAAAGAGGAACTTGAAGATCCCCTCGACAGGATTCTGGCAGACAATCTTCACCGCGAATATCTGAAAACGAAGAATATTACGCCGAAAATGGATCACGAATTCGCGCTTATCTACAACAAGGCCTTCGTAAACTGGGTTAACGCAAAGCAGAAATCCGATTATACACTGTTCGCCCCGGCACTGGAAAAAGTCCGCGACATTGAACTGAAAAAAATAGCACTGCGGGAAAACAGTCTGCCGGGCACATACGACAATTTACTTGACGATTATGAACGCGGCATGACAGCAGATGCTCTTGATAAAATCTTCGATGCATGCAAAAAAAGGCTTGTCCCCCTCCTGAAGAAAATAACGGAAAGCAAAAAAAAGATCCGCACAGACTTTATGACCCGGCCGGTAACAGATGAACAACAGAAGCAGATGGCACAGTATCTTCTTGAAACAACAGGGTTCGACTTCAAACGGGGTTCATTTACCACGACAGAACATCCGTTTACAGACGGACTCGGGTGCAACGACGTCAGAGTAACAACACACTATTATCAGAACATGTTCAGTTCAAGCATGTTTTCCATTATACATGAATGCGGACATGCATTGTTTGAAATGCATCAGCCGAAGGAAGACTGGGAACATTACATCAACGGGGAAAAGACGATGGGAATGCATGAATCGGTTTCCCGTTTTTACGAAAACAGAATAGGCCGTTCAAAAGCATTCATAAATCTCATTTATAATAAAACAAAGCAGATTTTCCCCGAAGTGATGCATGATGTAAGCAGCCAGGAACTGTACGAAGCTCTGAATGTAGTCAGACCCTCTCTTGTCAGAACGGAAGCGGATGAGTTTACCTATACACTCCACATCATCATACGGTATGAACTGGAAAAACTGATTGTAAGCGGAAAGGTCACAATCGGGGATCTTCCCGGATTGTGGAACGAGACCTATGAAAAATATCTCGGTATCCGTCCGCAAAATGACAAAGAAGGCATTCTGCAGGATGTGCATTGGTCTTCAGGATTCGGATACTTTCCGACCTATGCACTGGGAAATATGTACAACGCCATGTACTACGATACCATGAGCCGGGACTTCGATATCGAACAGGCCGTCTTGAACGGTGACTTTTCAAAAATAAACGGATGGATGAAAGAACACGTCTGGAAAAACGCAAACCGGGAAACTCCCAAAGAATGGCTGCTGGAAATTACCGGCAGGGATTTCAGTGCCGAACCGTATCTTGACTACCTTGAAAAAAAATACACAGCACTCTATGACATCGGAAAGTAAAAACGCTGTCATGCTGCAGCAGAATAATGCATCAGGGCATTATTCTGTTGTTTTTTATCTCTTTTCCCAGGGATACTGATTCCGCCGGTGTACGCTATTTGATAAAACCGCCTGTAATGCGTCCTAACCGTGTAATGCCTTCTTTGATTCTGTCTTCAGGCATATTGGAATAATTGACACGGAATGTGTTTTCATTACCGCCGTTCGGAAAGAATGAACCGCCGGGAACAAAAGCGACGTTTTCTTCAAGGCATTCCTTCAAAAGCATCCGGGCATTGACAGACGCGGGCAGCGTAACCCATGCAAATAGGCCGCCCTGCGGTCTGGTAAAGGAAACACCGGCAGGGAAAGACTGTTCCATAGTCCGGAGCATAACGTCCCTCCGTTTTTTATAAGTGGTACGGATTACGTCGATATGCGCATCGATATCATAGAGCTCAAGATATTTGGCAATTTCCATCTGTGCAAGCGTATTGCACTGTAAATCGGTTCCCTGTTTAACCAGAACATATTTTTTTATCAGCTCTTTGTCGCCCGCAATCCAGCCTATGCGATACCCCGGACAGAAAATTTTCGAGAACGTACCGGTACAGAGAATCGTACCGGCTGAATCAAACGATTTTGCAGCAGGAAGCGATTCTCCCTCGAACCGGAGTTCCCCGTACGGGTTATCCTCTATGACGGGAACCGCAAACCTGGCGGAAAGAGCTGCCAGCTGCTTTCTCCGCTCAAGGCTCCAGGTCCGGCCGGTCGGATTTTGAAAATCGGGAATGACGTATATCAGCTTTGCATTCCGGTATTTTTCAAGCTGTGCTTCCAGTCCGGCAGGAATCATCCCTTCATCATCGGTAGGCACCTCGGCAAAAGTACAACCGTACGCTTTGAACGCACTGATAGCTGCCAGATATGTCGGACTTTCGCAGAGCACAACATCCCCTTCATCAAGAAATACCTTGCCGGACAGGTCAAGCGACTGCTGCGATCCGTGGGTAATAAGAATATTGTCGTCGTCAAACGACGTACCAAGACGGCTGTTCATACGCCGGGCAATCCACTGTCGTAACGGCTTGAAGCCCTCTGTCGTCGAATACTGAAGCGCTTT
>DCFS01000111.1:0-1258 GCA_002319875.1 Treponema sp. UBA1798
AAAAGGCGGCATCCGGCTGGTATTACAGCCAGACAAAAAAATCGGTACTTATACGCTATCCGCAGCCTGAATCCGATTACTCCATTACGGTTTCCTTTGAGCAGCTGGATATGCTGGGAATGTAACGATTACGGAACGTGGCTATGTCGTTTCCCGGAGAATGATACGGTATTCGGAATACATCTTCTTCTCCTGCGGAATCTGCCCCTGCTGCAGGCTGACGAACAGATTTGCAGCATGTTCCCCCAGCAGGGACATCTTCTGATCCACCGTTGTAAGCGCAGGCGAAACAAGACTGGATATCTCCGTATTGCTGTAACCGAGAATACCGACCTGTTGCGGTATGCGGATGCCCCTGCTGCGAAGCTCTTTCATAGCCCCTATCGCGATCTGATCCGAAGTACAGAACAACAAAGCCGGCATAGTAACAGGGCGTTTGAAAAGTTCCTGCACACCTTCGATACCGCTCTGATAATTATACGAACAACTGATTATCCGCTCATCGCTGAACTCAAGATCATAATCAGCGGCTATTCTTTTCAGCGCCCTTACCTTTGACTGTGTAGTTTCCCACTCTGGATCACCCAGAAGGTATATATTACGCCATCCTTTTTTTACCAGCAGCTGAAGGGCTTCATAACCTGCTTCTTCCTCGTTTACAAGAATCGAATAAAGTCTGTCGCCGCCTTCTATATAACTGTTGATAAGAATAACGGGGCTCTTTTCACTGATTTTTCTAAGCAGCGGCGCATTATTATCCTGTACAGGACGGCTACCCGCGAAGATCAGGCCGTCGACCTGTTTCTGGAGCAGCAGATCAATACCTTTTTTTTCAAGTTCGGCGTTATTTTCGGTACTGCAGATCATAATCTCATACCGGTATTTCTGAAAAATATTCTCGATACTTTTTACAACCGTAGAAAAAAAGGGATTACCGATATCAGTAATCAAAACACCGATAACGCCGATTCCTATTTTGTTTAATCCCCGGGCAAAAAGGTTTGGAGCATAATCATGCTTCCTGATCGAATCAAGTACCTTCTGTTTTGTGTTTTCATTTACCAGTGCACTGTTGTTTATAACGCGTGAGACAGTTGCAACAGACACATTACAGTCTTTCGCTATATCGTAAATAGTATAATTCATGTCATCCGTATGCTGCTGTAATAATGTGATCTTAATCTTTATTAATGAACAATTTACAACAACATACTAATGCAGGGTAACTCCGCTGTCAAGGATTGTCAGTTCTGGAAAT
>DCFS01000111.1:1645-4135 GCA_002319875.1 Treponema sp. UBA1798
TATTAAACCCTCCGCGCGAATAAAGAGGCGTCTGCAAAACCTGTCTGATTTTTGAAAACGCCTCTGGTGAATAAGTCTTTATTATAACAGATACGTAACATGCTCTTTATCTTGCCAGGATAATTATCAGTACCATTCTGTTGTCAACTATATGTAAAAACACACGGACTTCACCGGTATTTTTCTATGATATCGACAATATCGTGCATAATAAACAATTTTATTCCTTCATCCGGGAACTTTGTTTTTATATAGTGGATGACACGCTGGACAGTCTTTTCTATACTGTCATCACCATACGCGATGAGCATGAAATTCGTTTCCGGCCATGTAGTAGTTCCCAGTTTATACGATTTTTTACCACGTCCGTGTATAAGCGGAACAATACTGTACAGGAAACCGGGAATAATCTGCTCCAGGTTATCAGTAATTACCTGCTGGACTGACTGATTTGCAAATATCTCAATGCGTACCATTTCCATCTCCTCCTTCCTTATCATCTTCAAGAAGTTTTTGCAATTCCGGAGAAACTGCCATACGTTTCTTTTCATCTGCATGCTGATTCAAAATTGAATAAATTACCGGAATAATAAACAGGGTCACCAATGTACTCGATGAAAGACCACCAATTACGCAGAGTCCGATCGGCTGTGTCATGCTCGAATTGGCATCGCCAAAGAATGCCATAGGTATCATCCCCAGTATCGTAGTAAGCGTTGTCATCTGTACGGGCCGGAAGCGAGAAGCACCTGCCTGTTCGCAGGCATCGAGAACTTTTACCCCCCGCCGTACAAGCAGGTTCGTCTGGTCAACCAGAATAATACCGTTGTTGACAACGATACCGACAAGCATGATAACACCTATCATTGAAACCATACTGAATGCCTGCCCGGTTATCAGATGGATAACCACAACGCCGACGATCAGAAACGGCAGTGTGAACATATTAATGAACGGATCTTTGAACGATTCATACGTTCCTGCCATAACACCAAAGACAAGAATTATTGCAAGGATCAGGATTACGACAAATACTTTCATCATGTTCATCGTATCTTTCCAGGAACCTTCAAACGTAATACTCATAGCATCAGGCAGCACAAAATTATCTTTAATAATCTGGCTGATTTGAGATTCGATTATGCCTATACTGGAAGCGCCGACAACATTTGCTTTCAGATGAACGATACGTCCTTTATTTTCCCGCTTAATGGAAACAGGACCTATACCGCGCACCACTTCCGCAAAGTTTGCAACTGCATACATTCCATCCGTTCCGGAAACAAAAATCTTATCAAGATCAGGAATGGCACTGCGGTCTCCATCCTGCAGCAGTACAACGACATCGTAGTCATTGCCGTCTTTGCGGTAAGTTGTCGCCGTTTTGCCGTTGATGCTGTAATTGATCTCATTTGCAATGTCAGTAACCGATATACCGAAAGAAGAAGCCCTTGCACGGTCTATTTTTATTTCAACCTGGGGAAGACCATTTTCCAGATCAATTTCCGGTTCTGTTATTTCCGGAATTTTTTCCTGCATCAGCTTCTTGAGTGTGGTTGCAAATTCCAGACTTTTGTTCAGATCGTTGGAACGAAAAGCAACATCGATATCACTCGAACCCGTCATCTGCTGCACTTTCCCCTCATCGAATGTAAAGGTTGCTGTCGGAAAGTTTGCAAAGTGCCGGCGGAGTTTGTTTTTCATAGTCTCCGCATTGTCTATCTGCTTTGAAGCATCCGGAAGTGTAATCGATATAGTACCTTTATATGAAGTTTCTGAACTGAATCCCATTCCGCTTGTTGTTCCGACACCTACAACGATGTTATCGTATCCTTTTATTTCCTTTTTGATGATGTCGTAAAACTGGTCAAGTATATTTTCTGTTTCCGACAGTTTTGTACCGAGCGGAAGTTCCACATTTAATCCGACCGACGTATCATTAAAATTAGACATAAGCGAAATGTGCAGGTGACTGAACATAAGTACCGAACCTATAAGAATGCTGAATGAAACAACAACGGTGACAAAACGGTGACGCAGCACGATATGAAGACCCTGGCGGTACTTATTTGTAATCCATTCAATCCCGTTTCCGACAACCGCATCAGCTTTTATAAGGAAGGGATTTTTCAGAGGCTTTTCCTTACGGCTTTCCACTTTGAGGAATTTACCTGCAAGTACGGGAACAAGAAACATAGCGACGAACAGGGAGGAAAGCAGTGCGATGATGATAACGATCATAAGATCGGTAAACAGTTGTCCCAGCATATCAAGTTTTGTCTTGTAAACGAAGAAAGGAACAAATACGCAGATCGTTGTCAGGTTACCGGAAACAACCGAAGCCATCACTTCCTGCGTTCCGATTATTGCCGACACAGAAGGACTTGTCCCTCGTGCCCTGTATGAGTAAATATTTTCAAGTACGACAATCGACGCATCGACGACCATCCCCACCCCGAGAATCAGACCCGTCATGGTAATCAGGTTCAG
>DCFS01000014.1:0-542 GCA_002319875.1 Treponema sp. UBA1798
AAGGGTACGGCAGCGGACTTTCACAGGGACAGCGGCAGCTTATTTCCATTGCACGCGCAGCAGTTGCGGATCCGCCTGTTATGATTCTCGACGAAGCAACCTCCTCTATCGATACACGGACCGAAGCCATTGTCCAGAAGGGGATGGACGCACTCATGAACGGGAGGACGGTATTCGTTATAGCGCACCGCCTTTCAACAGTCCGGAATTCCGACATCATCATGGTGCTTGACCACGGACGTATTATAGAACGCGGCAGCCACGACGAACTGATTGCCCGGAAAGGGAAATACTACCAGCTGTATACCGGTGCGTTTGAATTGGACTAGACGAAAAATCTGTCATAATTCCTGAAAAGACTGCTTCTGCGCGGCCTGCTATTTTACGAATGATCCGATCTCAATAAGGTTGCCTTCCGGGTCGGCGATATAGCAGGTACGCTGTCCCCATGGTTCTGTGGTCGGTTCCAGGACGGATACGGCTCCTTTTCCGGTAACTTCCTGCCATGTCCTGTCTACGGCAGCGTAGTCTTCCACACCCAG
>DCFS01000014.1:861-2774 GCA_002319875.1 Treponema sp. UBA1798
GGTCATCTTTTCGAAATCCGTCCTCCGGTACAGGAGAAAAAGTGTCCCGTCCTTTTCAAGATAGACGTTCGTTGTGTTTTCGTCTTCTTTAATTTCAAATCCCAGTACATCCCGGTAAAAACGTATCATGGCAGGCATGTCTTTTACAAAAATTCCGAAACCGTCTAATTTCATAATTACTCCTGTACGGGATGATATACCCAGTCAGCTTTTTTTTCTTGTAAAAATGCGACATCCACACCGGCAAGTTTTCTTGCAGCTGTTATATTCATGGTATGGAACTGATGAAAGTCATGCAGTAAATGCGCCTGGTCGGTGTATCCCAATTCCTGTGCCTCATCCATACTGTTGAAATTCTTTCGGAACAATATGTCGTTCCAGAGAAACTGATAGCGGATAAGTGACGAAAGTTTTTTCGGTGAAATGCCCATATTTCCCCTGAAGATTCTTTCCAGCTGACGGCTGCTTATGAGCATCTGCGCGGCAAGATCTCCTGTTTTTATGTTACCTTTGCGTTTAAGGATTTCAGCTGTCGCTTCCATAACCAGCGGACTGGTCCGTTGCGTCATCAGGTATTGCAGCAGATATTTTTCCGCTGCCGTTATCCGTCCTTTTATGCCGGTTATGTTGAACAGGAGTGGTTCTATAGCGTCCGTCAGTTTGGGAAAATGGATACGCGGATCGATAGATGCATTAAGGACGCCGTCCATCGTTTCTTTTGAAAAAAGGGAGGCACTCCATGCATAAAAGCGTATGGCAAATGTGGATATCAGTTTTTCTTTATCATAGCGGTCGTCCGTAATAAATGACCTGTCGTTGATTCCGCAGAAACTGCTTTGAATCCGGTTATCTGTATAATTGATATCGAAAATAATATCCATACAGGTATCGGGTACTACCAGTGTTTTTAACAGGTGATCAGTTTTTATCTGCCGGTACGGGGTATTGCTTCCCCAGAAACACCTGATATATGGTTTTAACGCGTCGCAGGGGGTATATTCCGTATATGTTTCATTGTGTCTGAAAGGCGTAGCCGTAACCGGTCTGTAGCGTTTGTATACATCCATCAGCTGTATATTGTAATTGATCTGCCGGATGTATGCCAGTGTCCCTGCTCCATTCATTTGTGCGGCGGGGGTGGTGATTATTTTCCTGATATCCCGTAAAAATCAGGTATAGTATAGGTGAAGGGTAGTGCGGTTCTCTTTTATAGTTCTGAAGGAGGTACATATGAAAAAAGGAATCCTTACGGCTGCGGCTGTCTGCCTGACAGGTATTTTTGCCGGATGCACGTCTATGCCTGACGGTATACAGCCTGTACAGAACTTCGAGAAGGAAAAGTATCTGGGCACGTGGTATGAGATAGCAAGATTTGATTTTGTCTTCGAAAGGAATCTGGATAACACGTCGGCTGAATATTCGGTTACAGCTGACGGGAATATCGGCGTGATCAACCGCGGGTACAACTACAAAAAACAACAGTGGGCGGAAGCACACGGAAAGGCGAAGTTCCGCGGAAGTGAAACCACCGGAGAACTGAAAGTGTCTTTTTTCGGCCCGTTTTATGCACCGTATATTATTATGGCACTTGATAGTGACTACAAGTATGCACTGGTTACCGGACGGAGCAGGAACTACTTGTGGATTCTGTCCCGTGAAAGAAGCATACCGGACGAGGTCCTGAATGAGTATCTGGAAAAAGCACGGTCTGCCGGATATGATATCCGCCGACTGATCCGGGTTAAACAGGACGGTTATAAATAGATCTGCATTTACTGAAAATTCTTTGCTGATCGAGGCGTTTTCAAAAGTCAGACGAGTTTTGAAAACGCCTCGATTTATTTCTCCGGCCTGTACGGACGGTAGAGCCGGATCAACCGGCATATCGAAAGAAAAGAAATCCCGTCAACAAT
>DCFS01000230.1:0-1512 GCA_002319875.1 Treponema sp. UBA1798
ACAGTCCCCTTTTTTCTGATTTCGGATGGTGCCGTACCGTGTATTGTTTTAAAGGCACGATTAAACGCAGTGGGAGATTCGTATCCGTACTTGAGCGCTACGTCAATTACTTTTTCTCCGTTCTGCAGGTCTGCTGCAGCGAGGGACATTCTGCGCCGCCGCACATACTCAGACAGCGATACGTTTGCGAGATACGCGAACATCCTCTGAAAATGATACGGCGAACACTCTGCAATTTCAGCAGCCTTCCTGCAGTCAATGCTTCCCGTCAGATTTTTTTCAATGTATGCCACGGCTTCATTCAGTTTGGTTATCCAGTCCATATGATCTCCTGTTGATCGTATAGTACCACATTATCCGGAACACAACCTCTCTTTTTTCTTTCTGAATTAAGAGGTACCCGCATACCGTCTTGACGCCATGCCGTTCTTCAGGTAAAGTTTATCCGTTATCATATCTTCCACCGTCCGGAGCGGCTCTTTCCGGTCTGAAGAGATTTCAGGTTGCCTTTTTTTAAGTCATGCGGCTCTTTATACCGGTATATCACGGTATCTATAATTATTTGCGCAGGCTTATTGTATTTACATGCCGGAATTGCAGAAATCACATTATTTCTGCAGGCATCTTACGTATTAGTAATTAAGGAAAACACATATGGAACATATCTCTATCGACGGTATCCCTGCGATTATTCAGGAAAAAGAATCTGAACGAGTATATATTGCTGTTCACGGAAAAATGGGAAGTAAAGAAGATTTTTCTGATTTTGCTGTTCGGGCCGGAACAAAAGGATATCAGACGCTCTCATTTGATCTGCCGGAACACGGTGAACGAAAAGGCTGCAAAGAATATCAGTGCAATATCTGGAACGGTATGCACGATCTCAAGTCCGTTATGTCGTACGCCCGCAGTAACTGGCAGGAAATCTGTATTGCTGCCGTCAGCCTTGGTGCTTTTTTTTCTCTTATGACATATCAGGAAGAAAAACTGGAAAAATGTCTGTTCATTTCTCCTGTACTTGATATGGCAGAACTGATCAGGCACATGATGGAATACGACGGTATCACGGAAGAGGAACTGGAACACCACAAGCGGATCCCGTCTTCATCCGGAGAAGTGCTTGACTTTGAATACTACCGGTTTGTCTGTGAACATCCGGTACCACAGTGGGCTGCACCAACACACATTCTGTACGGCGGGCAGGATGAGCTTACTCCGCGGCAGACGGTAGAATCGTTTACAGACCGGTTCAATTGTGATCTGACCATAGCAGAATCATGCAGGCACTGGTTCCATACGCCGGACCAGCTTGCCGTACTAAGCAGCTGGTTTGACCGGGTACTGTAAAAAATCCTGCAGCGTACAATATGCGGCATAGTAAGTAGTACGTAAAAGCTATTCAGTTCCGAGTTTCAGCTGAACACATGCCTGATAAATCAGTTCAACAGTTCCCTCTATGCCGAATTTTTCAACATCTATCATAAGATTGCGGCCGTGACGGTCACCGCGGTT
>DCFS01000230.1:1754-2096 GCA_002319875.1 Treponema sp. UBA1798
TGCGGCCGTGACGGTCACCGCGGTTACGGCCTGTGACATAGCGGTAATAACTGTGCCGCCTTTCATCTATTTTTGAAATGAGCTTTTCTGCCGCTTTCGGGTCAAGTTTATACGCCTCTGAAATATGGCTGATCCGGTACGGAAGCGGTGCATACGCAAAGACATGCAGAACGGAAGGAAATTCGGAAAGAAAAAAATCCGAACACCGTCCAAGCAGTACGCACGATTCATGATTTGCAATATCACGGATAACGAAACCCTGCGCTTCAATTGCTTTTTCGGTATAAAAACACTTATCCATGCCGTAGTCGAAGTCGTCGTTGTTCAAAACCATTCCGCCTG
>DCFS01000230.1:2353-13062 GCA_002319875.1 Treponema sp. UBA1798
TCGTTGTTCAAAACCATTCCGCCTGAAATTCCCGCACGCACTGCTGCACGGTCTACAAGCTCATGGTCATAAAAGCGGACACCAAGTTTTGCTGCAAGCTGCCTGCCTATTTCACGCGCGTTGCAGCCGAATTCGCGGCCAAGTGTTACTACTACTTTCTTCATAATTCCCCCTGCTGATCGTACTGCACATCAGCGTCTGCTCTGGTTGCATCTGCGTTCAACATATTTTGTAAGAATACCGAGCGGTATACAAATAACAAGATATACGATTGCAAGTATCGTATATGATTCTATCGTAAGAAATGTCTGCGTACAATATGCTTTTGTCGTCAGCAGAAATTCCGGCACAGTGATGTATGCCATCAGAGAGGTGTCTTTAACAAGCATAACAAGATAATTTCCAAATACAGGAATCGAGCTGCTCAATGCCTGGGGAACTACAACACGCATAAGCGACTGGTGCGGTGTAAATCCAAGCGCGAGCGCTGCTTCCATTTGTCCTTTATCAACAGAAATGATCGCACCTCTGATGACTTCAGAAATATACGTACCGTAGTTTATGCCAAGGCCCACCGTTCCTGCAACAAGACTTGTCATGTTGAGCTTGAAACCGTGAAAGCCGAGAAGGTCCATAAGAAGTTCAATAAGAAGGGGTACAACGTAATACATATAGACTAGCTGAACAAGAAGCGGTGTCCCGCGGATAAGTTCCTGAAACAGTACTACAATCCGTACGAGCACCCTGCTTTTTGAAACCCGCGCAAGAGCAAGCAAAAAACCGAATACGACTCCGATCATGAAACCGACAATAGTAGAAAACACAACTATATAAATTGCATGTCCCAGCAGTTTGGGAAGAAGTTCGGTAAACGCCTTCGGCCAGTTTAAATTCTGCAGTACATTCATCGTAACTCCTCCTGTTATTTATTAAGTATGCGGGAAAGAAATGTTTTTGTCCGCTCGTTTTTTGGCGCGGTGAACATTTCTTCGGGAGAACTGTCTTCGACAATATAACCGCCGTCCATGAAAACTGCACGGTCAGCCACATCCTTTGCAAACTGCATTTCATGGGTAACAACAGCCATTGTCATCCCCTCTGCTGCAAGATCCCTCATGACGTTCAGAACTTCGCCTACCAGCTCCGGATCAAGCGCGCTTGTTGGTTCATCAAAGAGTATGATTTCAGGGTTCATCGCAAGGGTCCGCGCAATTGCAACACGCTGCTGCTGCCCGCCGCTGAGCGTTCCCGGATAGACTGATGCTTTTGATTCCATTCCGACTTTCCGAAGAAGGTTATACGCTTTTTCTTCAGCTTCTTCTTTTTTCTGATGAAGCAGACCGCGGGGAGCAAATGACACGTTATCAAGTACCGTCATAAACGGAAACAGGTTAAAACGCTGGAAGCACATGCCTACATGCTGGCGGTATTCCGGTACGTCAAATTTCCTGGCGAGAATGTTCTGTCCGTTGTACACAATAGTGCCGCTTGTCGGTTCTACAAGAAGGTTCAGGCAGCGCAGCAACGTACTTTTACCGCTCCCCGACGGTCCGATGATGGCGAGTACTTCACCCTTTGAAATATCAATGTTTATGTTCTGAAGTACATTCAATTCACCAAAATTTTTTTTGAGACTTCTCACTTCAAGCAGCGCCATATTTACCTCGCCTGGTACAGTCCAAAATAACCAATAAGCCATAAGCACTGCCGGATACAGTAATTCAACAGGTTGCAAACTGCTATTCCGGGAAAATGCTTACGGTTTTTGAACAGCCACCGTTTTTTCTGATTAATTTCCGCGGGTGTTAATTGTGCACACACGCTGTGCAGGATCATTCGTGATTGTATGGAGTTTCGGATCAAGACCATACTTCTTGAATACGCTGTCTATATAACCTTCATCGCGGAGCGTCATCATAACGGTGTTTACTTCCTTCATAAACGCTATATGGTCAAACGAAACTGCCGGTGCAATACGGCCGATTGTTTCAGGAACATCCTTGTATTCAGTACAGAGTTTAAGACCTTTGAGCGTATCGGGAGAGTTTGCAAAGAGGCTTTCAATAACGGTGCTGTCGGTAAGGAATGCGTCAATTTTTCCGTACTGAAGTGCGACAATAGATTCGCTCTGATCGCCGGTTGCAACAGCTTCCTTGATAAGACCGTCTTTCTGCCATCCCTGTACAACATACTGCCATGCCGTTCCTTCGGTATAACCTACGCGGGTTGTTTTAGGATCAAATGTTGACTGCCCGTTTACAGTGCTTTTCCCGGATGCAAGAAGACCGCCGCCCTGTGTGTACCAGATATCGCCGAAATATACTTTTTCTGCGCGGTCGGCACGGGTATACATACAGTCTGCAATGATGTCTATGTTGCCGTTGTTAAGATTAAGAATCAGCTCGCTGAACGGAATCAGAACCATTTCTACTTTTGAAATTCCAAGCCGTTTCGCCACTTCCTTGATAATTTCCGCATCAACACCGTCGAAGCTTCCCGTCTTCTGGTCAATGTAGGCAAACGGAGAATCGCCTGAAGAACCAACCTTGAGCACGCCGTTTTTACGCAGCTGCTGAAGGTACGGGCTGGCTCCGTCAGAAGAGCTTTCTGCGGCTGCAGTCTTTGTTTCTGACTTTTTACTGCAGGAAAGAGTAAAGACTGCTGCAGCGCAGAGTGTCAGTACAAAAAGTACTACGTGATATTTTTTCATAGTGATGCCTCCTGAGTTTTCATTCAAAACAAAAAAAGACGCCGTTCAGAAGCCGATAATGGCCTGTGAACGACGTCTTTGTCTTGTTGAATTCAAAATCTGGGCTCACCATAGCTGAATAATTTTAAAGTGTCAAGCGGTTGAAAAAAATATTCATCATAATTTGCATGTGGTTAATAAAATGCTTTCTTATTTGAAGCGTTTTAAAAAGTCAGAAGAGTTTTGAAAACGGCTCATTCAGGTGTACATCTTCCCGGAAAAACTATTTTGTTCTGTCAAGAAGCTCCCGTATGTACAACGCTGTCTGTATGCGGTAGCGCATTTCTGAATCATTGATACCAGTTCCAAGAATTTCCCTGATCTTTCTGATACGATAGTTTACCGTATTCCGGTGTGTTGAATTTTCATGAGCAGTAACTGCAACCTTACCATCGTTATCAACGTACAGCTGTAATGTCCTTAAATAATCTGTCCGCTTTTCTGTACTAAGCACGGCAAGTTTTCCGAGAACGTCTTCGTAATACTGTTCAAGTACCGTACGGTCCCGCACCTCAGAAAGCAGCTTGAAAATTCCGAGTCTGCTGTAAAACGACAGCCGTTCTTCCTGACGGCAAAAACGCAGAGCAAGCAGGGCATGTTCATATTCATGAAAAAGATCCGCAGGTGAAGAACACGTTCCGGAGATGCCTGTCTTCATTAAACGGAATAAACGGTCATCTCCGGCTGCCCGGCTGATTTCCGTTCCCGGCTGTTCCGGATCGCCATGAAATATATAAACGATCTTGTGATCATGGATAAACCAGCAGAACTGCGACTGCGGAAAATTGAACCGGGCATTGAACGAATAATCGATATACCGGGAAAGCTCGTTTTCCGTTTTCAGGAAAAGCTCGTCTGGAAGTTCCAGGAGAACAATTCCGTATGAAAGTGCTTTGTCAAAGCTTGTATCGGCAAGTTCAGATGCATCAAATTTTACGGGGTAGAACAGCGCATTATAAAATAATTCTGTAATTGTTTTACGCCTCTGCCGTTCGCTGACAATCCTGTTTCCGTAATCCTGCATAATGTCAACTATGTGTATTTCCCAGGGCATGGAAAAAAGCGGAAACTGAAGAGAATCGCAGAGCTGCTTTATTTCTGAGGGAATCCCGATGATATATTTCCCCGTATTTATGATAAGGCCTGACGCATCCAGTTCATGCAGGCACGTTACGAGCCTGGTCAGATACCCGACGGTAAAATCATATCCGTCAGTTCCGGTACCCGGCTTCGTGCGCTCAATATTCATGCCCGTCGTAAGTGCAAGTTCTCCGCCCCTGATAAAATCGATGGTACTGGTATCTTCGGTATAATACATCCAGCTGACCGGATGCTGCATTCCCTTTCTGCCTGCAAGCAGCTTAAGCCGGTATAAATCCGCTGTAGAACTGAACAATGACTGGAGCGTTATCGCCATATACCTTTGTCCTTATTGTGCATATAGCACAAATTTTATACAAATATTTATGCAGATACACGCTTTATTATACTTCCAAGTGTGCTAGTATACAACCGAAATATATTTTCGCATGTTTTTGAGGAGGCTCTATCATGCTAAAAGACGAATTACCAAAAATTATCACAGAAAAACTGCCGGGCCCGAAGGCCGAAGCAATAATCAGACGCCGTCAGGCCGTTGTTCCGAATGCCATACGCTGCGGCTACCCGTGCGTTATTGATAAAGCTGCCGGGGCAATGATACAGGATGTTGACGGAAATTACTTTCTTGACTGGGTCGGGGGAGTCGGCGTTCTGAACGTAGGACACGCACATCCTGAACTTGTTAAGGCTGTACAGAAGCAGGCTGAACGGTACTTTCACGGCATGTTCAATATCGTTACGCACGAAGGATACGTTGAACTTGCCGAAAAACTCGGCGCCCGCGTTCCCGTCCGCGGTACCCACAACAAAGTGATGTTTGCGAACAGCGGCGCAGAAGCAGATGAAAACGCTGTAAAAATTGCGCGTTCGTATACAAAGCGTCCCAATATTATTGTTATGTCAGGAGCTTTCCACGGCCGCACACTGCTTACCATGACAATGACATCAAAAAAAGCATATGCTGTCGGACAGGGGCCGTTCCCTGACGGGATTTACCGCGCAGAATTTCCGAACTTGTACCGCAAGCCGGAGGGTATGCCGGACGATAAGGCTATTGCTTATTATGTTAAGAAATTCACGAACGTGTTTGAAGAATGCTCTCCTGCACAGTATGTTGCAGCAGTAGTCATTGAACCGCTTCAGGGAGAGGGCGGATTTATTCCTGCCCCGGTCGAATATGTAAAAGCAGTCAGAAAAATATGCGATGAAAACGGAATTCTGATTGTTGCCGACGAAGTACAGTCAGGATTCGCCCGTACCGGCAGGCTGTTCGCTTCTGAATACTGGAAGGAAGCCGGCTGCGAACCTGATATTCTTGCAACTGCAAAATCAATCGCAGGCGGAGTTCCGCTGAGTGCAGTGATCGCACGGGACGAAATAATGGACGCAGTTCCGGCCGGAGTCATCGGCGGAACGTACGGCGGAAACGCACTAGCCTGTGCAGCCGGTCTGAAAGTTCTTGACGTTATTGATAAAGAACATCTTATCGATCGTTCTAACGAAATAGGCAGAAAGTGCACAGAGCGGTTCAATTCATGGAAAGAGAAATATGAATGCGTCGGAGACGTCCGCGGTCTGGGCGCAATGGTCGGTGTTGAATTTGTTAAGAACAAGGAAACTAAGGAACCGGCTCCCCAGCTTGTAACGGACATTATTCAATACGCTGCATACCACGGGCTTCTTATGGAAAACGCGGGCACATATAACAACGTCATCCGTTTCCTGGCACCGCTCGTTATTACTGACGCACAGCTTGAAGCGGGATTCACAATCTACGAAGAAGCAATCCGTCATTGTGCAAAATAATGTATTCAGCATTATTTTGCATCAATTCAAAAAGTCGGGAGCAGAAAAATGAAACAGTTCAGGATCGTGCCTAAAATCTGTATGTGCGGAACAGCAGACGAATTCTGCCGGGAATTCAAACCAGGCGCTGACGATCTCGTTTTTATGGGAAAGTCTTCGGAAAAATATTTTTCAGGAAAACTTAACGACGCACATATCATATTCCGCAGCGATTACGGCAAGGGAGAACCAACGGACGTTATGGTTGAAAAAATTTACAACGACGTCAAGAACATCCCTTACAAGCGGGTGATTGCCGTAGGCGGCGGAACGATAGTTGATGCAGCAAAACTTCTTGCATTAAAAACGTTTCATCCTGTTCTTGATTTGTATGACAAAATCATTCCGGCTCAGCGCGACAAACAGCTTATTATTATTCCGACAACATGCGGAACAGGAAGTGAAGTAACGAACATTTCAATCCTTGAACTTACAGCCCGTCATACAAAAATGGGACTTGCAGACGATGCATTGTTTGCCGACTATGCTGTGCTCATTCCTGAACTTCTTTCAGATCTGCCGTATCAGTTCTTCGCAACAAGTTCAATCGATGCACTTGTTCACGCGACAGAATCGTATTTGTCGCCTAAAGCAACGGCTTTTTCCCGCGAATTTTCCATAAAAGCCGTGGAAATAATTCTTAACGGATATATACAGATGCAGAAGTACGGTCCTGACGCACGCATACCGCTTATGGAACAGTTTCTGTCAGCAAGTACATACGCAGGAATTGCATTCGGAAACGCAGGTACCGGAGCTGTCCATGCAATGAGCTATTCATTCGGTGCAAAATATCACGTACCTCACGGAGAGGCAAACTATGTATTGTATACAGCGGTATTCAAAAAATATCAGTCGCTTTCACCTGACGGAGATATAAAAAAGCTCAATAGTCTGATTTCTTCTATTATAAAATGCAGAAATGATGAAGTTTATGAAGCACTTGAACGTCTGCTTAACAGTATCCTTGAAAAAAAACCAATGTGTACATATGGAGTAACGGAAAACGACCTTGCAGAATTTACCGAAAACACCATGACAAAACAGGGACGGCTTACAGCAAATAACTATTGTCCACTGAATACGGAACAGGTATTTGAAATTTATAAAAGTGTATACTTATAAAAAGCAATAGTATGCAAGAACTGTTCTGTAGGATCGGTTATAGTACCTGCATACTATGAACGAATACAGAACGGTGAACTATGATCCGCAGCAGGTTGGCGGCGAGGTAACCGGTGCATCCGGTACGCTGCACCGGGGTAGTATAACAATTCCTGTTCCAGTACTGAAAGGTTCAGGGGATGTACTTAAAAATATACGTAACCGCCTTACATCTCCGGAGTTCAGTGAACTTATAGTTGCAGATTTTTCAGACGTCGCACAGAGCTGCAATGTATACGGCGATTATTGCAGAAAAGCAGCTGCCACGGCAGAAAAAGATTTTACCTGTCTGGGGCTTGCCCTTTATGGAGATAAAAAACTTATAAACAAACTGACGGGTTAAATTCCTCTTTTACGATAAAAACAGCAGATACTTCCGGCTGAATCTATGCTATACTAGTGTACATTATGAATAGTAAAATGCCTGTTTTATTTGTGGGTCATGGCTCGCCAATGAACGCCATTGAACAAAATGAGTTTACAGAAACCTGGCAGAACCTTGCAAAAAAGATTCCCCGTCCAAATTCAATTCTTGCTGTTTCCGCACACTGGTTCACAGCCGGTTCTCGAATCCAGACAGCTGTACATCCCCGTCAGATATATGATATGTACGGTTTTCCTCAGGCTTTGTACAACGTCCAGTTCCACGCAGACGGAAATCCAGGGCTTGCTGAAAAAATAATAAAACTTGTTCACACCAAAGTTGAAGTGGATAATTCATGGGGTATTGACCACGGTACATGGGCCGTACTGTGCAGAATGTATCCTCATGCAGATATTCCCGTGGTGCAGCTGAGCGTTAACCGGAATGCGTCCTTTGAGGAACAATATATGCTCGGGCAGGAATTAAAACAACTGCGGGATGAAGGTGTTTTGATTTTGGGAAGCGGCAATATCGTACACAATCTTGGTATGATTAACTGGGATAAAGCTGGAGGATTTGACTGGGCAAATTCTTTTGATACGGCAGTACGCGACGCAGTTCTTGCAGGAGATATTCATGCAGTTATGCAAACGGCTTCATCCGGAAAAAACGCAGGACTTGCAATTCCATCCCCCGATCACTTTATGCCGCTTCTGTATGCACTCGGAGCGGCTGACAAAGACCCTGCTGTCGTATTCAATAACTCGTGCACGCTCGGTTCGTTGTCTATGACGGGATTTGTGTTCGGGTAAACATGCAGTCCTCCCGGAAGTAGCATAAAGGGGCTGTTACCGGTATAATCCTGCTATGCCGGAATCAGATTTCGAATTCAGCAGACAATCGTTTGACGCTGTGTCTCAGGAATATAAAGATGCACGTCCAGAATATGATTCAAGACTGTTCGAATATATAGACTCAGTCAGACATTTTACGAAAGAATCCCGTATCCTTGAACTTGGAGCAGGAACAGGAATCGCCACTAAACAAATTTCGGATACATGGCATTCCTCTATAACTGCGGTTGAACCGGGAACTCATCTCACGGCAGAAGCACAGACGAGACTTGCCGGATATACAAACATTAATTTTGTCACCTCAACGTTTGAATCGTTTGAAGCAGAAGAAAAATCTTTTGATGCTGTTTTTTCTGCAACAGCATTCCACTGGCTGGATCCGGCGGTAAAATATCGTAAATCGTCCGCACTATTAAAAGATGATGGACTTCTTGCTGTTTTCTGGAATTACTACGGCAGGGACGACACAGAAACCGATATGCAGAAATTGTACGAAAAATACGGTATGGCCGCTCCCGGTACGGATATGCGCAGACTCCAGCAGGAAAAAATGAAAAACCGCAGAAAGGAACTTGAAACGAACGGATATTTTCATTTAGTAAACGAAGCGCTGTTCAACAGAAATATTCCGTATACAGCTTCACGTTATATCAATCTGTTGAAAACATTTTCTGATCACAGCCGCGTACCGGGTATCAATTCATTTTACGAAGAAGTCTTCAATTTTATTGAAAACAGCGGCGGTATTATTAATGTACGCATCACTGCGCAGCTTGAAATCGCGGCAAAAAACGCAGCAACCTGAATCTGCAGCAGCTTACGCAGTTTTCCTCTCTTACGGACACGAAAACGAAGTGATACTGTTTAGTATCGGCCTCAACAGACTATACATTCTGCCCTGATTTCCTGTTCACGCAAATGCATGCAGTACAAGAAACACGACAACAACGAAAACGTCGGAAACAAGCGGGACAAGTCCGTCTATAAACGAGGCAGCTCCGTCAAGATGATAATACCGCAGATAGCAGACGAACCCGGCAACTGTTACTGCCAGAACAAGAAAATCCAGCACAACAGTTACAGGCATTCCGAATCGGCCTGCCGCAGAGAGAGCAGAAAGTGCACACAATTCTCCCGCCGCCCATAAAATCATAATGAACAGTTCCGATGTAACCGGCCGGTGAAAAACATACACGCTCACGGCAAGCAGCACTCCGTACAATATCAGTGCAGCGAAGAGTATGATACCAGCCGGTACAACGGGACGGACATCGGCTGGTATCCGTACCCCAAAAATAAACAAAAATATTGCGGCAAAGCCGATAAGAAACGCTGGAATAAGAAGTGCCGCTGAAGCAAACCGGGGTGCTGACGCACCGGGCCGGAAGAGTACGACCCACCAGGCAATGTACAGAAGACTTGTCACAAGAATACACAAATTACCAGAAAACAGAAGCCAGTCACGCATCAAAAAATTTCTAAAAAATACCATATATTCTACCTCCCCGCCTCTTTTACACAATAAGCGGAATTTCCGATTCTATTATCGACTGACTGTTATCACCGATAATTTCAACACTCACAGTATCTATAAAGGCTGTATATTTACCAAGCATTGACCGTGCGGCAGCCAGCCTGACCTGTGCTGATTCCTCTGTACAAGTTCCGATGGTCATATGCGGAATAAATTCTTCCTGCAAAAGGATATGAGGAATATACGGTGAAAACAGTCCGTTATAAAGCGAACGGAACATTTTAATAACAATATCTTTCCCTTCCACGGGAAGTAAAAATAAAAACGATCCCTTTACGATAACATCTGAAAGCGTCAGACAGAAAGGTGAAATCCCTGCCATGCAGGAGACAACAGCATCACGTACCTGCATCGATGTAAATACTGACGAAAATGGAAAGACAAGCGTAATATGGGGTTTTACTTTTTCATATGCAGGATCAAACTCGCGGCGAACTTGTTCTATGCCTGCGCTGTCCGAAAAACGGGGAATGAGCAGAACAGAACGCATGACCGGATTTTTCACCTCTTGAGGTATCTGAATACCATTTTCAGCGGAACAGATTTTTACAATCTCCTTCACAGCTTTCCCCCAGTCTTTAGTGTACACAGGAGTCTTCATGCTATTCAAGAGCACTTCTGCTGACTTATTTTTTTACAACTATACTACCCTTTGTCTCTGCTATACCGATACTTGCAATTACAGAATAGTTAAAATCAAGATAATCATTTTCTACACCATCTGAAAAGATACAACCGTTTTCTCCCATTTTTGATTCAACACAAAACGTTGTTCCGCTTTCAATCTTTCCAAAAACAAGATCTGTTCCTGTATTAACACTGGGAAACGGTTCCCGAACAGCATACATAAGAGTATCGTTCCCCCACAGTCTGTTGTCAACTTCTGTTTCTTCCAGATCCATGCTTCCAATTATGCCTTCTGCCCCGGTAATAACACTTTTCATCCATCCGGACCGGCCTGGCGGAGTAGAAACAATAATACCGCTTGACGATTGATATTCAGAATTATTCCCGATAGTGATTGTATATCGCGCAGAAGAATGGTTCTTTACACCAATCAATAACCCCGCCGCAAGCAGCGGGGTATATTGTTCTCTA
>DCFS01000230.1:13351-34675 GCA_002319875.1 Treponema sp. UBA1798
CCCTTCATACGCCCCAAGGGGCGGGATATTAAACCCTCCGCACGAATAAAAAAATCGTTTACCGCATACAAAATCTGGTTATCTGACAACCGTATTTTGGCCTTAGTTACTTTACGAACAGGAACATTGTTATCAAGAGTTGCTTTTTTAACGTCTTCGGACTCTGCAACCGCAATTATGACTTACAGGTTCATTCCTCCCTTCTTGTCCAACGGAACGCTGTCTGATATGTTGTACTAATGAAATTGTGTATTGAAAACGCTCCGTGCAGAGTCTGAGAGACTGACTGTCCGGAGAGACACGTATCAACAGCCTCTCACGACTTTGCTTTCGCCTCTTCATCTTTTGTTAAGGAGCAAAGTCAAATGAAATTCAACAATCAATTTATATCAGAAGCAAAAACGTTCCTGCTTCTGTGGATCACTCAATCGTTTTCCGGGCTTGGAAGTTCGATGACGGGTTACGCACTCGTCATCTGGTCGTATCAGCAGAAAGGTTCTGCTCTTGCCACGTCGCTGCTTATGGTCTGTTCATACGCTCCGTATGTACTGCTGAGTATTTTTGCAGGTACGATAAGCGACAGGTGGAATAAAAAACACATTATGCTTGTGTGTGATTCAATTGCAGCGCTCGGAACTGTAACTGTATTCGTTCTGCTCAGAACCGGCAGTCTTCAGCTGTGGCATCTCTATGTGCTTAACGCGCTTAACGGATTCATGAATACCGTTCAGCAGCCAGCCTCGGAAGTAGCTGTTTCCCGTCTGCTGCCTCGTAAATATTATCAGAAAACCGGCGGACTACGGTATTTTGCCAACGCGCTCAATTCGATTCTCACACCGGTTATTGCAACGGCATTCATTGCGTTCGCAGGAATAACAGCGGTACTCTGTTTCGATCTCATGACATTTTTCATTGCGTTTATTTCGTTGTCTGTATTTATTAAAATTCCGGAAAATGACACTGAGTTTTCACAGAAAGAATCGTTTTTGAAATCAGCCGGTACGGGTATTTCCTACCTCCGCACCAACCGCGGAATTCTTGATTTAATGTTGTTCCTTGCGTCCATAAATTTTACTGCATCAATGTATCAGGCAGCGTTACCGGCTATGCTGCTCTCGCGTTCGAACGGTGGTGAAAAGGCTCTTGGCATAGTGAACTCGGTAACCGGAATTACCATGCTTGCAGGAAGTTTTATTGCATCGTTCCTTAAAAAACCAAAAAGCCGCATACGTGTCATATGTAATACGCTGCTGTTCTCGATGCTCATCGAGAATTTTATGCTCGCTTTCTGCCGTACTGTACCGCTCTGGTGTCTTGCCGAATTTCTGGGATGGATTCTCATTCCGGTCATGAACACGAATCTTGATGCGATCATGCGTGAAAGAATTCCTGTGGAACTTCAAGGACGGGTATATGCAGCACGCAATACACTCCAGTTCTTTACAATTCCGGCAGGATACTTCCTCGGCGGATTTCTTATAGACAACGTATTTGAACCTGTTATGAGCATACAAAAAAAAGGAAGTATCCTCATCAGTCTGTTCGGATACGGCAAAGGGTCAGGTGCTGCGTTTCTTTTTTTTATAATCGCATTTACAGGAATACTGACATGCACTGTATTCCGCACTGATAAAAATCTGTGGAAACTTGAAGAAATCCGCTGATACACAAAAAATATTTTTTAAGGATACCGTACTGATATTTCAGTACGGTATGACGCCTGTCATTAGTTACTTTTTTTGCAAACGTATCGCCATATATTCTCTTCCCGGAAGTTTTATCCGGAATCTGCCCTGATATACGCCTGCCTCCGCAATTGTCATATTCCATGTATCAATCACTTCAACAGAAAAAAAAGTTGTTTGATCAAAGTAAAAATCTCTGAACGAGGGTCTGTTAAAACCATAATAACATAAATAATAATCCTTTACGGGTTTCATCATCTGCATGCTGTCCGCCGGTATTGCACAGACCTCGTCCCACTCGCGGTTGAATGGGGTTAATCCATATGCCGGTGTCTGGTATAAAATATCTTTGAGAAACTGTATACGGGAAGGACTTTCTCCATGCAGGATACCTCCGTGAGACCACCATAATATGTTATCGTTGCTCATATATGTTTCACTGTGCGCTCCGTATCCGCCCCTGCACGCAGCCTCCCAGAATCTCCGTACCATTTCTTTTCCGCTTATATTACCCCACCCGTACTGAATATTTCCTTCATATGCGATCTCATCAAGGACTACCGGTTTATGGTATTTTTCGCGCCATTCGTTTACCAGTTCAGCAGTCTTATACACATCCTGCCGTTGAATACTACAATGCGTGACCCAGGAGCGAGAATGGTCATAAAAGGAAATGCAGTTATGAATTGAACGTAAATGATTATACGGATCGCAGGTACACAAAATCTGCGCGAACCGTTCCCAGTCAGACAACGCTTTCTGAGGCATCAAATCATACTCATTAGCAAGTGACCACCATACATTCCGGTATGCGGCAAAACGGGCGATTACGTAATGCCAGTATAAATCATCATGATCTTTATCCATAAGACTGAATCCCCAACGGTCATACGGATGCATAACGATAAGGTCTGCTTCTATTCCTGCATCACGCAGTTTTTCAATGCACTGCTCAATATGCTGAAAATATGCCGGTACAAAACGGTTAAAATCCCAGTTATTACCTGGTGCGGCACCGTTATAGTTCATAAAATTTTCTTCTGTCATTTCAGACGTATCGCATGGAGTCCCTTCATATGGAAAAAGAGGAGGATCCCTGAAATTATACGCATAATGTTTGGGAAAAATGCAAAAACGTATTTTATTGAACGGCCCCTGTTTCAGTGTCTGAATAGTCTGCTGCTGGATTTTTTCCGGTTGAAGATCCCACACATAACAGGTTGTTCCGACAGGATAATACTTGCTGCCGTCTTCGTATGCAAAATGATATGTATTTGCAACATGCACGGGTCCGTGATTATCCTGTCCTGCATCCTTAACCTGAAATATGCCGGTATATTCAGAATCTGAAAAAGAACACTTTATACAAAAACTATATTCTTCTGCAAACGAAGGCATAAAGCGGATACGATATACACCGTTCCCGTCATAAAAACCTTCTACATGCCTGATTTCATGTGTACTGGAAAATGTTCCCTGTATTGAGTGATCCGTAAACGGATTTCCGGTAACAACCGCTTTTATCTCAGCCTCAAAAACCGACCATCTTTCAACACTCTTTTTGTAGTCAAATTCACTCACGATCACGTCCCCCTGGATATTATATTCATGATTTTACGGCACCAGCCATACCTGATACGAAGTTTTTCTGGAAAATCAGATAGACCACCAGAACGGGAATTACTGAAAATAAAACTCCAGCACAAAGATAACCATAATCTGTTCCATGTTCTCCGACAAATGTCATCAATCCGACGGGTATAGTCTTTTTTGCATTATCATTAATAATAACACTTGCAAGCAGATATTCATTCCATGTAGCAAGGAAATCCGTTATGACCAGTGTTGCAACAGCTGGTTTTGCGATCGGGAAAATAATATACAAAAACGTCTGCCATTTATTACATCCTTCCATGTAAGCAGCTTCGTCCATCTCTTTCGGGATTCCCTTGAAAAACCCCCGCAAAACCAAAATCCCGTATGAAATGCCAAAGCCTATGTATACATAAAACAGGCCAAAATAGGTATTTATAAGGTGTAACCGGTTGTAAATAATATTTATAGGCACCAGTGCAATCTGCATAGGAAGCATCATCCCTATCAAAAAGAAAACAAACCATCCGGTAGAATGCTTAACGTCATCAAGACGTGTAAGAGCAAATGCAGCAAGAGCCTCAATAAGAATTCCAATAGGAACTTTCAGGCATGATATTATCAAATCGTTTTTCATATAGATCAGCAGACGGCCTTTAAAAAGCGCATTAGAAAAATTCTTCCATGCTATTTTTGAGGGAAAAGCAAACAAACTTATTCCGCTGTAAAAATCTTTATTAGATTTTATCGACAGCATTATAAGTGTAAAAACCGGAGCTATCCATATAACGGTAAACAGGATCAGTATTAAATAGAAAACGGTTTTTTTCTGATATTTTATTTTTGTAGCAGTCATACTCACTCATCCTTTGCCGTAAAAATGACATATGGAACAATAACGACAATCATCATAAGAACCATAATGCAGGAAACAGTTGAACCGATACCAGCGTTGTTATACTGAAATGTTTGTGAGTACATATAGGTCGAAAGCATCTGTGTTGCATTATTTGGTCCGCCACCAGTAAGACCATAAACGATGTCAAATACTTTCATAGCCGCAATAATCAATGTTGCAAGTACAATAATAAAGGTTTCCCGCAGATATGGTACGGTAATATGAATAAATTTTGTTATAGAAGAAGCGCCGTCTATCGTAGCAGCCTCAAGTGCATCCTGTGAAACAGTTTGCAAACCTGCAAGGAATAGAATCATTGTCTGTCCTACGGTCTGCCATACATTCGCCGCAAAAACAGCATAAAGGCTTGTTTTAGGTTCAGACAACCAGCTCTGCGTAAAATCTATCCGCAATAAAGAAAATAATTGATTAATAAAACCAATATTTGGTTCATACATCCACCGCCAGATAATAGATACAGCAATAGGAGCAATAACACAGGGAAAATAGAAAGCTCCCCTGAAAAAAGTCCTTCCACCGAATTGTTTATTCAGTACAAGAGCAAAAATAAGACCTAATCCCATAACTACGATAATGGTCAGGGCAAGCCATATAAAATTATTTTTAAGGGAAATAATAAATATATGATCTTTTGAAAAAAGATTTTTATAATTCTGCAAGCCGATAAAAACGCGGTCACTTATACCGTTCCATCTGAAAAAACTTATAAAAAAAGAATAAATTACAGGCAATATGATTACTGATAGATATACAGCAAATGCCGGTAATAAAAACAAATATGAACTTTTACCGGTTCTTTTCTTATTCATAATTACTTTCCTCTAAATTCCGGGGGCATCTGAAAATTTTATTTGCAGGCATTTCAAATAGAACAAAGCTGCAGAGTCTGAAAATTAAATACTTGTATTGTAAGTACCTGATTTTTCAAACTCTGCAGGTCGTTCCGTCAGTAAAACTTTCGGAATGACCCCCAATTGTTTAAATTTATTTTTTCTGATAACTTTGAACAGCCTGCTGAATATTCGCAGCTGCCTGCTCTGGGGAAGCCTGTCCATTGGCAACGGCTGCTTCCATATTAAATAAAGCATCTGCAACCTGGGTCGGGAAAGCCTGATCCGTAATTGTAAAAGTTCCGTTCTTATCAGCTGTACTGATCATTACCGGGACATTCGGCTGGCCTGCAGGCATTTTTGCATTAACATGTGGTACAGGCAGATTATAATATTCGGCATATTTTTCTGTGTTCGTATCGTTGTAATAAAAATCCATGAACCGTATACAGGCATTAAGTTCTGCAGGTGTATTTTTAGCATTGAACTGAGTCATCTCGGCAAATGCAGAAAGTCTGTTTTTTCCACCGGACGGAAAAGCAAATGTCGCATAATTATTCATATCCTGTTCTTCCTGGACAATAAATCCATCGTACCACGGCCCCTGAATATCCATTGCGGCTTTACCGGAAAATACTGCCATTCTTGTATCATCAGGATCTGCTGTTATAAAACCTTCGGGGAAATATCCTTTATCTACAAATTCCTTGTATTTTGTAAAAGCCTGTATCACCGCTTTGTTATTGTAAGAAGTCTTGAACTGATTCATTGCATCATGGGCATCCGCACCGGCATAATGTTCAATCAAAAGTTCAATAAAACGCATAACATGCCAGCCGTATTTTCCCGCAGTTGAAATCGGAATAATACCATGAGCTTTCAATGTTGCACATGCTTTTTCAAAATCGTCAAATGTCTGCGGAACGGCAATATTGTATTTAGCAAAAATATCCTTGCGGTAATAAACATCCAGTACATTATAGCTGGTAGGGTATCCGGTTAATTTTCCATTGCGCATACAAAGAGACAAGGCTCCGGCACTGAATTTCTTATTCCAGTTGTTTTCTTTCGCATAGTTTGTCAGGTCGTACGTAAGACCATTATCGGAATAAAAACCTCCAAGGGTTCCACCCCAGTTAAACCACATATTAGGAAGAGCACCGGAAGAAGCGGCAACTTTGCACGAATCCTTTATCCCGTCTGTACTATAAAATGCGGCTTTAACCTCTATATCCGGATTTGCAGCATTAAATGCTTTGATAACAGGTTCTACGGCATTCTGCCGTGTACTTAAAGTCCAGAATACGACTGTCGTTTTACCCTTCTTATTTTTTGCTCCTCCGGCAAAAGCAGGCAAAACCATACAAAGAATCGCCAGTATTGCTATACCATGTTTTTTCATTTTCATACCTCCTGAAATGAATTTATATTTTTAATACCGACTCTGAATTATTCAATCGCCGGTTTTAAAAAATTCAGCACTATCAGACGGTATCAGTTGGATACCGTTATTCCGTTCTGTTAAAAAAGTATATGTCCCATTTTTAAATATGTCAAATTCTTTATTAAATATTTCGTAATGATTTAGTCATTAATTTAGTTATCTTACTATAAAATGGCTTTTCATCTGACATTTTTTCTTTATTTGTTCTTTTTTCTGGTGCATAAAACCTTTTTTCTGTTGACAAATTAAATCTATATGATATTCTATGCATACTATTTATAAATATAATTTAGTAAATATTAAACACATATTCAGTACTAATACTTACAGGAGGCTTGCATGACAAACATAAAAATAGGATTTGCTCCAACCAGACGCAGCATCTTCAGTGCTGATGACGCTCTTAAATACAGAGATCTTACTGCCGCCCGTTTGAAAGAACTGGGTATTGCTTTTATCGACATTACGGATATAAACAGCGAAGGTCTGCTCTATGACGATACCGGGCTGGAAAAAATCATTGAAAAATTCAAACGGGAAAAAGTTGACGGCCTCTTTATTCCTCACTGCAATTTCGGAACGGAATATGAATGTGCCCGGCTTGCAAAGGAGCTGAACGTGCCGGTCCTGCTCTGGGGGCCGCTCGACGAACGTCCCGATGAAAACGGTATACGGCTGCGTGATACGCAGTGCGGCCTGTTCGCTACAGGAAAAGTTCTCAGGCGGTTCAATGTCTCATTTACCTATATGACAAACTGCCGACTTTCCGATCCGGTCTTTGAACGGGGCATGCGCGATTTTGTTGCCGTCTGCAACGTCGTAAAAACGTTCCGTCATACACGCATCCTGCAGATTGCCCCGCGGCCGTTCGATTTCTGGTCAACGATGTGCAACGAAGGCGAGCTCCTTGAAAAATTCAACATACAGCTTGCCCCCATTCCCATGACCGAACTGACGGAAACCGTAAAGGCCGTAAAAGCCGGGGGAACGGAAGTTGCAGGTGTCATCGATCATATACGGGAAGTATTTACCGTTAAAATCACCGGTCAACAGGTTGAAAACGTAGCTGCCCTCAAAGTCGCAATGGAGCACCTGGTAAAAAAATACGGTTGCAATGCGGCTGCAATACAATGCTGGAACGCACTGCAGACAGAACTCGGCATTATGCCGTGTGCAGCCAATTCTCTTATGAACGAAGAAGGCATCCCTGTTGTCTGTGAAACGGACATCCATGGAGCAATTACAGCCCTGCTGGCAGAAGCCGCCGCCATGGGAACGAACCGGTCATTTTTTGCAGACTGGACAATAAGACACCCCGACATAGAGAACGGCGAACTGCTTCAGCACTGCGGGCCGTGGCCGGTTTCCGTGGCAAAAGAAAAACCGATACTGACCTTTCCGCTCGCGTTCAATAATCCGGGTGCACTTACTGCTGAAGCAAAACACGGTCCCGTATCTCTCTGCAGATTCGACGGTGACAACGGGGAATATCAGCTGCTGCTCGGTCATGCAAAAGGCGTTGACGGGCCAAAGTGCATGGGTACCTATCTCTGGATCGAGGTAAAAAATATAAAACGTCTTGAAGCAAAAGTAGTCTGCGGACCGTACATTCATCATTGTGTAGGGATCCACAAAGATATTATTCCCGTATTGTACGAGGCATGCAAATACACCGGCATAAAACCCGATTTCTACGATCCGGAAGAAGAAGAACAGATACAGGCCTATTTACGCGGAGAATGACATAAACTCCGGTGCATACCTGTCGGGCGCTAAGAATCTGTTCAATTTTTACAGGAGGTTTAAATGAACGTACAGGAGCTCGAACTGAAAGCAAACGACATACGAAAAACCCTGCTGCAGATAATACACGACAGCGGAACAGGGCATACCGGCGGTTCTCTTTCGTCGGCTGATATTCTTACTGCCCTGTATTACCATACACTGCATATCGATTCCACCGACCCCGATGCAATTGGCAGGGACCGTTTTATTCTGAGTAAAGGGCATTGTGTGGAAGGTTATTATACCATACTGGCAGACAGAGGTTTTATTCCGAAAGAAGAACTGCATACCTACTGCCAGTATGGAACAAAGCTCATCGGTCATCCGAACAATGAAATACCAGGTATCGAAGTCAAAACAGGTGCACTCGGTCATGGACTGCCGGTGGGGGTCGGTATGGCAATCGGCCTTAAAAAGAATCAGTCAGCATCACGAGTCTTTGTTCTTATGGGTGACGGAGAACAGGAAGAAGGATCTGTATGGGAAGCGGCAATGTCAGGCTCCCACTATAAACTCGATAACCTTACGGGAATAGTGGACCGCAATCATCTTCAGATAAGCGGAACGACAGAGGATGTGATCGGGCTGGAACCGTTTGCAGACAGGTGGAGGGCGTTCGGCTGGGCTGTCAGGGAAATAGACGGCAACGACATGGAACAGCTTATTGCGGCATTTGATGCACTTCCTCTGGAAAAAGGTAAACCGTCGCTCATTATTGCGCATACAGTAAAAGGAAAAGGGGTCAGGGAAATGGAAAATAAAAGGGAATGGCATCACGGCGTTCCCGACGAAACACTGCTCCGGAGTGCGTTTACTCAGCTTGATGCACATGCAGCGGATATTCTCAAAAAAGGAGCAGCATTATGATAGAACCGAAATCGTGCAGAGAGGCAATGACAGATACACTGCTTGCGCTGGCACAGAGAAATAAAGATATCGTTGCCGTAACATCGGATGCACGGGGTTCCTGTTCCCTGGAAAAATACAGTAAGGCACTTCCCGACCAGTTTATAGAGTGCGGTATTGCAGAACAGGATGAAATCGGCATTGCGGCAGGCCTTGCTTCAGTCGGGAAACACCCGTATGTATTCGCGCCTGCCTGTTTTTTAAGTGCACGCAGTCTTGAACAGATAAAAATCGACGTGGCATATTCTCATCAGAATGTTAAAATATTCGGCGTAAGCGGCGGTATAAGTTACGGTGCACTGGGCGCATCCCATCACAGCACGCACGATATTGCCGTAATGCGCACATTCCCCGATCTGGCAGTTATCCTTCCGTGCGACGCAGTACAAACAGAATCCATGCTCCGTACTATCGAAGAACGGAAAGGTGCCGTGTACATCCGTGCCGGACGCGCAAAAGTGCCCGCCGTCTACGACAAGGAAAACGGTATTTCATGCAGTCCGTTTGTATTCGGTAAAGCAAACACGATCAGGGAGGGAAACGACATAACGATCATCGCATGCGGAGAACTTGTATATACGGCAATGACGGCAGCAGACACCCTGAATGAAAAAAACATACGTGCAAGAGTTCTTGACATGCACACGCTTAAGCCGCTTGATACTGATGCCGTTATTAAAGCGGCACGGGAAACCGGCGCAATTATTACAGTCGAAGAACACAGCATAAACGGAGGCCTGGGAGCTGCTGTATCGCAGACAGTCTGTGAAGCCTGCCCCGTACCCGTTCACACGATGGCGCTTCCCGATGAATACATTATTGCAGGAGATTCAGAAGATGTGTTCAGGCACTACGGACTTGATGCTGCCGGAATTATCAGCGCCGCTGAAAAAATCTTCAGCCGGAAAAGAGCGTAGCCATATGCCGTACATTATTTCTATAGATCAAAGCACTTCATGTACAAAGGCTTTATTGTTCAATAGTACGGGAGATCTTGCAGGCCGTACCGATCTACCCCACCGGCAGCTGGTAGACGCCAAAGGGTGGGTCGAACACGATCCCGAAGAAATATACGGAAACCTTATAAAATCGGTGAAGCTGCTGCTTGAAAAAACGGGCATACAGGATAAAGAAATCGCAGGCGCATCTCTGTCGAATCAAAGGGAAACAGCTATTGTCTGGAACCGTGACACGGGAAAACCCGTATATAACGCGATCGTCTGGCAGTGCGGCCGCGGTGCAGAGATTTGTGAAAGAATAAGGCAATCAAATCAGGGAAATGCCGGACTGATTAAAACTCGTACGGGTCTCAATCTTTCTCCGTATTTTTCTGCTGCAAAAATCGCATGGATACTTGAAAACATCCCGGAAGCAAAACTCCTTGCTTCACAGGGAAAACTTGTATGTTCAACGATGGACTGCTGGCTTGTATACCGTCTCACAAGGGAACACTCAGTAAAAACAGACTATTCCAACGCGAGCAGAACACAACTTTTTAATATCAATTCACTTACATGGGACGACGACATCTGCGCCATGTTCGGGATCCCGCTGGTAGCACTGCCGGAAGTCTGTTTTTCTGACAGTCAGTTCGGAACAACCGATTTTGACGGCATACTCAGCAGGGCTGTTCCCCTGAATGGAGTGCTCGGTGATTCACAGGGTGCGCTGTTCGCCCAGGGCTGTCTTACCGGCGGCATGGTAAAGGCTACATACGGCACCGGCTCTTCGGTAATGATGAATACCGGATGTAAACCTGTTACCTGTCCAGAACTTGTAACGTCCCTTGCATGGGGTATCGGCGGTACGGTTTCTTATGTGCTTGAAGGAAATATCAATTACACCGGTGCAACCATACAGTGGCTCAAAAACGATCTACAGCTTATCACCTCGGCTGCAGAATCAGGAGAACTGGCTGAACATGCCAGACACGTTCCCGGATTATATTTTGTTCCTGCCTTTTCCGGACTTGGAGCGCCGTACTGGAACGAACATGCCCGTGCAGTTGTCTGCGGTATGGATCGTACGACAGGAAAGGCTGAATTTGTTCGTGCCGCGGAAGAATCAACCGCATACCAGATTGCAGACATCGTTCTGCGTATGCAGGAACGGACAGGCTTTGCTCTGACTACACTGCGTACTGACGGAGGGCCGACAAGAGATACCTATCTGATGCAGTTCCAGTCCGATATCATACGCAGTCCGGTTCGAGTTGCCGCTGTAGAGGAACTTTCCGGTATGGGACCGGCAATTGCCGCAGGTTCTGCGCTGGGATTATATGACATACACAGCATTCTTAACAAACCTCCAAAAAAAGAATATACCGTGAAAATGGATGAGACCCTGCAGACAGAACTGTATGACGGCTGGAAACGGGCAGTCCGTTTTGCATTGACATATTAAAAGACATTGAGTAAAAATAGTTATATAATAAATAACAGGAATAAAAATGAATGTAACAGGCAAGGATCTTGCAAAGCTGCTCGGTGTCTCACCTTCGACAATTTCGATGGTCATAAATGACAAACCCGGTATCAGTGCAGAAAAACGGAATGAAATCAGAGCAAAAATCAAAGAATTAAAATATGATTATCTTTTAAAATCTGATATAGAACAAAAAAATTCAACCAGCATCGCTTTTGTTATTTTTAAACGCGAAGGAGCCATACTTGGTGAATCACCTTTTATTTCACTGCTTGTTGAACCGGTAAGCATGCAGCTGCGGAAATACGGGTATAATATGGTAGTCACCTACATAGAAAAAGATTCTGCCGTCACAAAAATAAATGAACTGATTGCAGGCGGTTGTTCCGGTTTCATTCTCGATGCAGTAGAAATGCAGGAAGACGATATTGTTCTCTTTGAAAACTGCAGTATACCATACGTTGTATTCAACAATAATTTTGTAAACAGGGACATTGATACGGTCTGCATCCATAATGCACAGGGAATGTATAAGGCACTTTTATATCTCACCGGGTTAGGACACAAACATGTCGGATATATACGCAGCAGAAGCCCGATCAGAAGTTTTGACGAACGTCTTGAATCATTGCATACCTACTGTCAAAAATTTGGTCTGAGATTTGACGAGAGAGATATCTTTACGCTACCGTATTCGCAGGTTGGAGCATATGATGAAATGGGGAAAAAACTGGACAAATTGAAAGTCGAAGGCAGGGATATTCCGACGGTATTCTTTGCCGACAATGATATAATCTGTTATCCGGCTATGCGGGCATTCCAGGAAAAAGGATTCGCCATTCCGGAAGATATATCTGTCATCGGTTTTGATGACCGCCCGCTCTGTGTTACTTCCGTCCCTCAGATCACAACGCTGCGCATACCACGATATACATTCGGTGCATCTGCAGTGGATCTGCTCGTAAGACGCATACGGAACCCCGATCTTAAACCGGTTACTATACAGATCGGCGTTGAACTTATTATACGCAGCAGTACCGGTCCTGTTTCACCAAAGATATCCTTATAACTAGAGCAGTTGTTGATTCTTTACTGTTAGTGTATTTCTTAGATATAAGCAGGATATCAGAGCCGGATATCGTAGATATTCAAGGTAATTGTCCGGGATATCCGGGATGTAACGCTCAATACATCCTGTCGGAGCAATACTCTTTAAATACAAAACTTCCTGTCACGTTACCTCAAAGGCCCGTGGTGTTTACGTCTTACAGGTATGAATTATTCCGGTAACATCCTGTTCAAAAATCTGAAATACCGCTATAGTTTTCGTATGAGCAGTAATTCAGCTGTCCCTGTTCCGGGAATTATCGGCGGGCTTGGTCCCGCATCAACGATTGATTATTATAACGGTATCATCAGAGAATACCGAAAAGCCGTTAAAAAAGATATCTATCCTCAGATGGTCATAAACAGCGTGAATATGACAGACATTCTTGCAGATGTTGAAACAAAATCATACGCGCGGCTTACTGCAAAACTTGAAACAGCCATACGGCAGCTCAAAAATGCGGGCGCTGATTTTGCACTTATCGCATCAAATACCCCGCATGTGGTTTTTGACGAACTGGAAAAAATATCACCACTTCCCCTTATCAGTATCGTAGATGCAACAGTTTCATATGCCATAGCACACAGCTGGAACCGTGTGCTGTTCACGGGCACTTTGTTTACTATGAACAATACGTTCTACCCTGAAAAATTCAATATGGCCGGCATAGAGTGCATTATGCCGTCGCCGCAGGACAGAGAAAGAATTCATCATATTATTTTCCCCGATCTGGAAGCAGGAATTGTAACACCGGAAATGAAAACCCGTTTTCAGGCAGTCTGTGATCCTATTATCTATTCTGCTGACGCAGGCGGTAAACCTGTTGAAGCTGTCGTACTCGGCTGCACGGAAATTCCGCTTCTTATTCACGACGGTGACCTGCCGCTGCCGGTCATTAATACGACAGCCGTACACATTGCTGCCGTAGTTAATCGTATGACAGGTAACGAAAATTAGCCTTATTTTTGCTTGCAGCTGTCTATGAACTGCTTCATGCGCCCGTCAATATATTTATCCTTGTGATATACAAGATGAAAGACCCGTACTCCGGAATTCCTTACATTTTTGTCAGCAGGAGTCGTATCGATAAGCGCCCCTGATGCAAGTTCCTGCCGAATCAGACTGCGCGAAATAATCGTCGTTCCCTGTCCGGCTTTTGCAAAAGCACAGATTGTCTGAGTATTTGCCATTTCCCACACAACGGGCTGTAGTTTCGTTTTTGCTGACCATGCGTTAAGCATTGCATCGGAAAGTTCACGTGTACCGGACCCTTTCTCGCGCAGAATGAATACAGGATTTCCGTTTGCTGTATAGTGCGGCGATGCAGCAAACACAAGTTCGTCCCTCATCAGCGGGATCTGCAGAAGATCCGGCGACATAATTTTTCCCTCTACAACTGCAATATCAAGCCTGCTTGTAAGAAGCATGTGTTCTATGTCGCCTGTATTGCACACCGAAACTTCTGCAATAAGTGATGAATTTTTTTGCAGTAGTTCAGGCAGCAGCACAGTACCTGTCGTAAACGAGGCGCCGATCCGAAGCGGCATTGTACCGGTTGAAGCCTTCATCATTTCATCCAGTTCCGTAAAACCATTAATGAGATGACGGGCATATCCTGCAAGCTTTTCTCCTTGAGGTGTCAGATACAGATGACGGTTAAGACGGTCAAACAGCTTGATGCCGTACTGCGCCTCAAGTTCTGCAATCGTCTGGCTTACAGACGGCTGTGCAATGTGCAGCATTTCTGAAGCTTTTGTAATTGAACATCCATTATCGACTACGGTAATAAAAACAGTAAGATGCCTCAGTGTCATAATTATTTACCTATCTATTTCATAAAATAATAATATTTTACTATAATAAAACAAATCAGTACAGTAGACTATACACTTTTACGGAGGTTGTATGGTTGTTATTGATTTTATAAGGAAAAATATTCCCGGTATGCTGTTGTGTGCAGGTATCGGTTTTGCAGCGTATCTGTTCGGTTTAAAGTTTCCGGTCATTGGAGGACCTGTTACGGCAATTCTGCTCGGTATGATAGCAGCACCGCTGATCAGGAACAAAGGATTCTTACAGAGCGGAATCACGTACACGTCAAAGAAAATCCTGCAGTTTGCAGTAATTCTGCTCGGCTTCGGTATGAACATTTCTGTCATTCTTGCAAAAGGAGCTCAGTCGCTCCCGATCATCCTTGCGACTATTACAACATCGCTCGTTACGGCATTCATTTTCTCAAAGCTGCTTCACATTCCCGGTAAAATTTCAACGCTTATCGGCGTTGGATCTTCAATCTGCGGCGGTTCTGCGATAGCTGCCACAGCACCGGTTATCGACGCAGACGATGAAGAAATAGCTCAGGCAATTTCGGTCATTTTTTTGTTCAATATCTGTGCAGCTGTAATTTTTCCGCCGCTGGGAGCTGCACTCGGCATGACAAATGAAGGTTTTGGTCTTTTCGCCGGCACGGCAATCAACGATACGTCATCGGTTACCGCAGCAGCCAGCGCATGGGATAGTCTCCACGGAAGCAACACGTTGTCTGATGCTGCAATTGTAAAGCTCACCCGTACGCTCGCAATCATTCCGATCACGCTGGTACTGGCACTCGTCCGTATAAAAAGGGAAAAGGCTGCCGGCGGTACAGGATTCAATTTTGTAAAGATTTTCCCGTGGTTTGTCATATGGTTTATTCTTGCTTCAATTTTTACAACTGTATTCAATCTGACTCCCTCAGTCATAGCCCCGCTCAAATGGCTGAGCAAATTCTTTATCGTTATGGCGATGACAGCTATCGGCCTGCATACTGATATCGTTAAACTGGTAAAAAAAGGCGGCAAACCGATATTCCTTGGCTTTATATGCTGGATATGTATTATCGGCGCCAGTCTTCTTGTGCAGCATATCATGCATATCTGGTAAAAACCACCGGCATTCTTACCGGACCATTTCCGATTTTTACATTGACTAATACAGAAAAAACTGGTATTACCAAGAATCTTTTCTAATCTGAATCAGCGAGCTGTAAAATGAGTATCTTTGATATCCTTGGTCCTGTAATGGTCGGTCCTTCAAGCTCTCATACAGCCGGTGCAGTCCGCATAGGACTTATGGCACGGCTGCTGCTAAAACAAAAACCGGTGTATGCCGACGTCGGTTTTTACGGTTCATTTGCCGCTACTTATCACGGACACGGAACGGACCGGGCAATCGCCGCCGGACTGCTCGGAATGCAGCCTGATGATATCCGCATTCCTTCGAGTTTAAAACTTGCAGAAGAACAGGGTCTCCGCATTTTCTTTTCTACGGTAGAAATTCCTGATGCCCATCCGAACACAGCTGTTATCACGCTGCTTGGAGAAGGCGGCTGCAGGATCGTTATCCAGGCTTCTTCTATTGGCGGCGGACGGATCATGATTAATAAAATAGACGGCATCGACGTAAACTTTAACGCAGAAATGCCTACCCTCATTGTTCACAACTCCGATCAGCCGGGACACGTCGCACACGTCACAATGCTTCTTTCAAAAAATAAAATCAATATTGCAAGTATGCAGCTGTACCGCAACGAACGGGGAGGATATGCCGTAATGGTTATTGAAACTGATCAGCGCATTCCACCCGATATTATCAATGCTATAGAAAAATTCGAAGGCGTATTAAAAGTAACGTATGTAAACGGAGGTACGGAAGATGTCGTTTGAATCACTCGCATCTCTTGTTGACTGCTGCAGGAAGGAAAAAAAGGAATTCTGGCAGATCGTCAGCGAAGCGGACCAGAAAGAAAACGGTATGTCTGATGAACAGGAATTTACCAAGATGCACGCGATGTGGTGTGCAATGCTTGACGCTGCAGAGTCATATGATAAAAATCTTCTTTCAGCAAGCGGACTTTCAGGCGGAGACGGCGGAAAATTTGCCGAATATATAACAAAAGGTACGCCGCTGTGCGGAGATTTCACAGGAAAAGTTATTGCCTGTGCACTTCAAACGGCAGAATCAAACGCATGTATGAAACGTATCGTTGCCGCACCAACAGCAGGTTCATGCGGTGTGCTTCCGGCAGTTCTTGTACCGCTTTACCGTGAAAAAAAAATCACTGAAAATGAGATCATTGAAGGGCTCTTTGTCTCAGCAGGAATCGGACAGGTAATTGCCAACCGTGCATCAATTTCAGGTGCAGAAGGCGGATGTCAGGCAGAAATAGGTGCCGCCTCTGCAATGGCAGCAGGAACGCTTGTTTTTTTACATAAAGGGTCTGCGGAACAGATCATGTACGCTGCAGGGTTTGCGCTTCAAAATCTGCTTGGTCTTGTCTGCGATCCTGTCGCAGGCCTTGTTGAAGTTCCCTGCATTAAACGAAACGTTGTGGGTGCTGTAAACGCACTTTCATGCGCAGACATGGCTCTTGCAGGAATTGTTCCGAAAATTCCCGCAGATGAAGTCATTGACGCACTGAAGCAGATAGGCAGCTGCATGAACACAGCTCTTAAGGAAACAGGAAAAGGCGGACTTGCTGCAACGCAGACAGGAAAACAAATTGCGGAACGCCTGTCTGCTGCTGCACAGTAGTATTATTTTTTCTTTCCTTTTAAACCGGACACAATAAGTCCGCAGATTGTAAACACAGCACCGAGTGTACCCATAAGCGTGATCCTTTCACCAAGGGCAAAATAGGCAAACAGAATCGTAATAACAGGAATCAGATAAATACCCACGGTTGCATGTACTGTTCCAAGGATCCTGCACGCAACGTTCCATGCTGCAAAGCATAATGCAGAGGCGGCAACTCCGAGGAACAGCAGATTTATCCAGTTGATCGGTCGGGCAAAACGTTCAGCATTCAGCGCTGCATTTAAATTCACACTGAATCCGTGATTCGTTCCCGTTTCAGGCGACAATACGCCGAACAAAACAAGCGGAATCATACATACCAGTGCATAAAAAAATATACGTCGCGTCGCAGCAAGACTTCTGCAGCCAAGTGCGTTAATTTTTGACACAAACAATGAATAAAAGCCCCAGGAAACAGCAGCAGAAAGTGCCATAAGATCGCCCTTCGGACTAAAATGCAAAACAGCCGCACCGTTAAAACTAACAAGCGCAACGCCTGCAATTGCAATTAAAAAACCAATAACAAAAAAAGGTGTAATGTGCTTTTCATGTAAAAAAATCTGCGCAGTAAGGGCGGTAAATATCGGGCAGATCGCAACGATAATACTTACATTGGAAGCGGATGTAAACATAATTGCAGCATTTTCAAGAAACTGATATACGGTAACACCGCACAAACCTGCCGCAAAAAACAAAAGTTCGTCCCTTTTTCGTTCTAAGCGAAGCGAATGCGGACAAAGAATCCACAGAGCTGCATATGCGAATACAAAACGGATAATAAGTATTTCAAGTGCAGAAAAATCAGTTAAAAGCGATTTTGTGCAGACAAACGTGATACCCCAGATAAAAATCGTGAAAGCTGCAAAAACAAGTCCGGTAAGTGTTCTCTGTGAGATTTGATTTTTGACCATAATTAAATATACCGTAATCGTTTGAATTTTTCACTCATAAATTCTACAATAGTCAGGGAGTCTATTATGAAAACTATGAAATCACCGAAAGAACTTTCGATGGACAAAAAAATCACTTCAGCAATCGAAGAACTTATTCAGCTTACACCGGAAAAAGACCCTCTGCCCCTTAACGTTGCAGAAGCCCTTATGGGCGACACGGAGATTGAATCGATTCAAAATTACAGCAATACCGTTTCTATCATGCGGCTCGGTTTCAATGATCATGGACCGGTTCACATGCGGACAGTCACATATAACGCTATCATCATGATGAGTATTCTCTATAAAGCGGGGGTTCCAATGAGTCTCCAGGAAGAAAAAGCAGGTACCTTTGCTGACAGCATGGCTGCGGTCATTTTAGCAGCTTTCCTGCACGACTTCGGCATGACAATCAGCCGGCAGGATCATGAACTGTACAGTGTTTTTCTTGCACTTCCTATTATCGAAAAACTCCTTGGAAAAGTCATTCCGGGCGAAAATAATCTGGACCGGCGTGTTGCAATCCGGTCACTTGCGATAGAAGGAATTGTTGGTCACATGGGTACCCGTAAAATCCATTCGCTTGAAGCGGGCCTTATTCTTGTAGCGGATGGATGTGATATGACAAAAGGCCGCGCCCGGATCCCCATGGAACTGGATAACGCGCCAAAAATCGGTGATATCCACAAGTACTCCGCAAATTCAATAGAACATGTAGAAATTACGGCAGGAAAAGACAAACCGGTCTGCATCCGTGTTACCATGTCTGCCGACGTCGGTTTCTTCCAGATTGAAGAAGTACTTCTGCAAAAAATCAACAACAGCCCGGCAAAGAAATACATTGAACTTTTTGCAGGCGTAGAAAATTGTGAAATGAAACAGTATCTGTAAAAATATGCCGGAATCACAAAAACCTGATTATCAGAAACAACTTGACACCATTCTCTCCGGGATAAAAAAGCAATACGAATTTACTCACGGTACCAGACAGACGCTGCTGCTCCATGCCTGCTGCGCGCCCTGCTCTTCTTACGTACTTGAGTATATTGCATCATATTTTGATATTACGATTTATTACTATAATCCGAATATCTATCCTCCAGAGGAATATCTGCGCAGACTTGAAGAACTGCAGAATTTTCTTCCCGCGTTTCCGACAGCCGTACAAAACGACGTTAAACTCGTAAAAACAGTGTACACCCCCCCGGAATACGATGATGCCGTTCAAATCAGCAAAACACCGGATCTTGCAGATGAACAGGAACGCGGCGAACGATGCAGACGCTGTTATCTGATGCGTATGAAGAAAACTTACGAATATGCTTCGGAACATCATTTTGACTGGTTCACCACAACGCTCTCTATCAGTCCGTTCAAAGATGCTGAAAAAATTAATGTAATTGGAAACGCTCTGCAAACCGCGGATGGTCCAAAATTCCTTACAAGTGACTTTAAGAAAAAAAACGGATTTCTTCGCAGCCTTGAATTAAGCCGTGAATTTAATCTGTACCGGCAGCAATACTGCGGCTGTAAGTATTCAATGAAAAACACGAAACACAGCACGTGATTTCTTCGCCCCTTTTCATTGAAAAACACGCTTCATAATCGATATAATCAATCGTATGGAAGATACATCCAGAAACCAGAAAGCTCAGCGTATACGTGATGTTATCCGCTATATCAAGCGGTTCAAGAACGCTGTCGTCGTAATTTACCTGGACGATCAGGTAATAGATTCAACGCTGTTTTCAAGCCATATCCGCGACATCAGCCTTATTCACGAAGCAGGATTACAGGTACTTATCGTCCCCGGCGCGCACAAGCGCATTGATGAAATTCTGTCGTCTTCAGGAATTCAGTGGTCATATAAAAATAATATCCGCATCACAAAACCGGAAGCAATGCCTTCAATAAAAATGGCAGCCTTTGACGTTTCAAATACTGTTATGACTGCGCTTGCTGCCGACCATCTTACTGCTGTCATTGGTAACTGGGTACGGGCGCGAAGCATGGGCGTGCTTAACGGAGAGGACTATGGTACAGCCGGCGAAATAGACAAACTTCAGACAGATGCTATACGCACGGTACTTGCCAACGGTTTTATTCCCATATTTCCCTGTATCGGCTGGAGTGCTGCAGGAAAGCCATACAATATTTCGTCAATTTCACTTGCACAGGAGATCGCCGTTCATTTACAGGCCGATAAATTATTTTTTGTCATGCCGGACGCTGAGATAAACGCCGTAAATTTTATCATTCCAGAAGAAATTGGTACCTCTGATACCGGAGAAGTTCCGGCTCTTAACCTTGACGAACTTGACACGTTCATAAATGCAAATACGGAATCAAATAACACAAAAATCATGACTCTGCTGCATCTTGCAAAAAACGCCTGCACCTCGGGTGTCTCCAGGGTCCATATACTAAACGGTTCGCTTGATGGTGCCCTTCCCTGTGAAATTTTCTCCGATCTTGGTTCCGGTACTATGATTTATTCAAAGAATTACGGAGGCATCCGCCCGATGACAAGCGAAGATGTCCCTGCCGTACTTTCAATTATGCGTCCGTTTGTTGAACACGGTAATCTTCTGCCTCGAACAGACAAACAGATCCTCGACAATCTGTCAGATTACATTGTCTATGCACTTGATGGTGGAATCCGTGCATGTGCAGCACTGCATATTTACGACGCAAATCAGGCGGAAATCGCCGCTGTTGCCGTCGACGAATCATGCACTAATATCGGAATCGGTCCGAAACTAATCGAATATCTTATTGACCGGGCAAAAAAAGAAAAACTTGCAAGCATATTTATACTTACAACGCAGGCCTCTGACTGGTTTGAAAACCTTGGTTTTACTGCCGACGATATTTCTTCTATGCCGGAAAAACGTAAAGAAGTATGGTCACCTCTGCGCGGTTCAAAACTATTCCGCCTGTATATCAAATATTAATATTTTCTTTTTTTAGCTGTTTTTAAAAAAAATGCGTTTACAAACGGCTTACTATACTTTAGGGAACCACTAAAAACTTCAGTTTTTAGAGGTAACTCTGAAAGAGCGATGTTTTAAGTCGTGATATTAC
>DCFS01000230.1:34941-44990 GCA_002319875.1 Treponema sp. UBA1798
ATTACAACGACTTAAAACTCGACGGCACCTCTAAAAAGTCACTGAAAGTGAGTTTTTAGAGGTGCCCTTTAGTAAATATTGCTTAACAAATGAAATTCTATTATCATATGCTATGGAATTATTGGAAGAAAGGATCCGGAAGGACGGGAAAGTTCTGCCTGGTAATATTTTAAAAGTCAGTAGTTTTATAAACCATCAGATAGATGTTGCACTGCTTGATAAAATCGGAGAGGAATTTGCCCGCCGTTATTCAGGACAAAATGTAACGAAAATTCTTACTATTGAGTCTTCTGGTATAGCGATTGCCTGTGCTACTGCCCGATATTTCAACAAATGTCCTGTTGTGTTTGCTAAAAAAAACTATTCAAATAATATTAATGACGACTGTTACCGTACTTCTGTGTATTCATATACTCACTCGAAAAATTATAACGTCATCGTTGCAAAACAATATCTTGACACAACAGATAAAATTCTGCTCATAGATGATTTCCTCGCTAACGGAAGCGCCCTCTCAGGATTGGTAGACCTTGTCGGACAGTCGGGTGCAGCACTTGTCGGGGCCGGCATAGTCATAGAAAAAGGATTCCAGGACGGAGGTGAAATTCTCCGCAAAAAGGGCTACCGTATTGAGTCGCTCGCTATCATAGACTCAATGTCCGTAGAAAGTGGAATACAATTCCGTCCGCAAAATTAGGTATATTTGCCCGCAGGGCTTATGATAGAGGAGCTAAATTATGAAAAAATTTTTAACAGCCGCGGCTTGCGCCTGTGTACTGTTAGCTGTTTCCGGCTGCAGCAAGAAAGAAACCGCTGCAAAATCAGGGATGCTCACAAAAGACACTATTAAGGTCGGTTTTGTGTACATTGGTTCTATTAACGATGAAGGATACACTCAGGCTCACGATAAAGGACGTCTTGCCCTTGAAGCAGAGGGTATCAAAACCGCATATGTCGAAAATGTTCCGGAAAATGCAGACTGCGAAAAAGCAATCCGCGACCTTATTGATCAGGGCTGCAACGTAATTTATACAACAAGTTTCGGATTTATGGACTGGACCATTAAAGTCGCTGCCGATTATCCCAACGTTAAATTTGGTCATTGCTCAGGATATAAGCGGGCCGACAACGTTTCTACCTATTTTGGTAAAGCATATCAGGGCCGGTATCTTGCAGGTATAGTTGCCGGGCTAAAAACAAGTTCGGGTAAAATCGGCTATGTTGCTGCGTTTCCCCTTCCTGAATGTATACGCGGTATCAACGCATTTACTCTTGGTGTACAATCAGTGAATCCTAAGGCAACTGTTGAAGTTATATGGACAAACACCTGGTACGATCCCTCAAAAGAAAAACAGGCTGCTATGGAACTTCTCAACAAGGGATGTGACGTACTTGAACAGCATCAGGATTCGACAGCTACCCAGATCGCAGCCCAGGAAAAAGGCGCATATTGCATTGGTTATAACGTCGCTTCCCCAAATGCAGCTCCAAAAGCATATCTGACCGCACCGCTTTTCCACTGGGAAGTTTTCTATCTTGAAGACGTACATGCAATTCTCAACGGAACATGGAAAAGTCAGGCCTACTGGAAAGGTCTTGAGAACGGCATGATAACGCTTGATACTCTCACGCCGCTTTGCGCGCCGGGAACACAGGAGGCCGTTGAAAAAGCGAAAGCTGAAATAATCGACGGGACAAATAAAATTTTTACCGGCCCGATTGAAGATCAGGACGGCAACGTTAAAATTGCAGCAGGGACAACGCTCACTGACGATGAAATCTGGAATATGAACTGGCTTATAAAAGGTGTGATCGGAAACGTTCCGAAGAACTGACCCGGAATAACGGTATACCCGTTAGTTTTTCCTTCAGAAAAACTAACGGGTATTTTTTTAGTATATTACAGAAGGTTGTGCATGGGAAATTATATTGAACTAAAAAATATTTCAAAAACTTTTGGCATAGTTCAGGCAAATGAAAATATCTCACTTGATATACGAAATGGTGAAATTCTTGCATTGCTCGGAGAAAATGGTTCAGGTAAAAGCACGCTTGTTAATATACTTGCCGGTATTTATGCTCCTGACAGCGGCAGTATTTTTATTAATGGAGAGGAAAAATTCTTTACCTCTCCGAGAGATGCAATAAAAAATGGAATCGGTATGGTGCACCAGCATTTCAAGCTTGTAAATGTTATGAGTGTACTTGAAAATATCACACTTGGTGAAAAAAAACCTTTCTTTATTAACAGAAAAGAAATAGCAGAAAAAATTAATAATCTTGAAAGAAAATACGGATTCTCAATCGATCCGTTCAGAAAAATATATACGATGTCTGTCAGTGAAAAACAAACAGTAGAAATAATTAAAATGCTCTATCATGGAGCAAGGCTTCTGATCCTTGACGAACCAACAGCGGTTCTTACTCCGCAGGAAACAAACCGTTTGTTTGCTATCCTGCGCCGCATGAAAGAACAGGGGTGCTCAGTGATCATAATTACTCATAAACTTAACGAAGTTATGGAAATAAGCGACCGTGTTTCTGTACTGCGTAAGGGAAAATATGCTGGCACCGTAGAAACTTCAAAAACTTCCGCACATGAACTTGCAGAGCTTATGGTTGGAGGAGATGTTTCGCTGGAAGTTGTTCGCGCAGAAGCACAGCGTTCTGCAGCACCACTGCTTACGGTAAAGGAACTTTGTATAAACAATGAAAACAATATTCCTACTCTTGACCACATGTCGTTTAACCTGTACGGCGGTGAAATTCTTGGCGTGGCAGGAATTGTCGGCAGTGGTCAAAAGGAACTGTGTGAAGCAATTGCAGGACTTATCCGGGTCGACAGCGGATCAATTATTTTTGATGAAGAGGAACTTGTCGGTATGTCCCCTCTGAATATTAAAAAAAAGGGTTTGCGCATGAGTTTCATTCCTGAGGACCGTCTTGGGATGGGACTTGTTGCCGGCATGGATATCACCGACAATGTTCTGCTTAAAACATACGATGAATCTGACGGATTATTCGTTGACCGCGCAAACGGTAAAAAACGTGCTGAGCTCATCGTTAGTAATTACGATATCTCAACACCCAGCGTAAATCATATCGTTAAAAAACTAAGCGGCGGGAATATTCAGAAAGTCCTGCTCGGACGGGAAATTGAAATGCATCCGCGCGTTCTTGTTACAGCCTATCCGTTCAGAGGCCTTGACGTCGGCGCTTCAAACACAATTTACAACATGCTGAATGAGCAGAAATGTAAAGGAGTTGCCGTCCTGCTTATTGGTGAAGACCTTGACGTACTCCGCGGATTATGCGACAGGCTTATGATCATCCATAACGGAAAAGTCATGGATATAATTGATCCCCGTACAGTCAGCAAGGATTCAATCGGTATCATGATGATGGGGGGCAAAGAATGATCCGTATCGTTTCAAGAACAGAACCAGGCAAAAGACATACAACATACATGAGGATACTAGCTATAGCAGCAGCTCTTACCGCGGCAGCTCTCATCATGCTTTGCATGAAGTTAAATCCGTTGAAAATATACGCTCAGATTATTGCAGGAAGTCTGGGCACAACTTACCGTTTTCAGGAAACAGTAAATAAGGCAATTCCCCTTACCGTTCTTTCACTCGGAATTGGTATTGCATTCCGAATGAAGTTCTGGAACATTGGTGCTGAAGGCCAGTTCTTTATGGGTGCATTTGGAGCATCTCTCATCGCATTTGCTTTTCCGAATATGCCGCGTCCGGTACTTTTAATCTGTATGATGCTTTCCTCCTTTATCTTCGGCGGCTTATGGGCGCTCATTCCTGCCGGACTTAAAATAAAGTTCAATGCCAGCGAAACACTTGTAACCCTTATGCTTAATTACGTTGCCCAGCTATGGATCGGTTACCTCCAGTACGGCCCATGGAGGGATCCATCGGCAAACGGTTTTCCAAAAATTGCACACTTCACACAGAATGCTATTCTTCCAAAATTATTTGGCATACATATTGGCTGGCTTTTTACACTTGTACTTGCGGTAATTTTCTACATCATTTTTAAACGTACAAAATTCGGTTACGAAATAGATGTTCTTGGAGAAAGCGAAACAACAGCACATTACGCCGGAATTAACGTGCCCCGCGTTCTGCTTATCACAGTGATGATCAGCGGCGGACTTTGTGGATTCGCAGGCATGATGCAGGCAAGCGCAATAGAAAATTCTTTGTCTGAACAACTAAGCGGAGGTATGGGATTTACTGCAGTAATTACCGCCTGGCTCGCGCAACTTGATCCGCTCCTTATGGTGTTCGTTTCCTTCCTGTTCAGTATGCTTATCCAGGGAGGAAACTTTCTGCAAAGTGCTATGAAGATTCCCTCTTCGATGTCTCAGATCATTGAAGGAATTATTATTTTCTTCGTACTGGGAAGCGATTTTTTCATACGTTACAGGTTTATATTTGTTAAAAAACCGCACGAATCAATGACAACAGCTGAGGAAAGAAAATGAATTTTATTATTCAACTCGGATTATTTCTGCAAACGGCAGTTCAAATGGGGACACACATTTTATTGGCAACATCAGGCGGTATTATGTGCGAAAAAGCAGGAAATACAAATCTTGGTATCGAAGGTATGATGCTTATGGGTGCTTCTGTAGGCTATTGGGCCGGATACACGTTCGGCAGCCCCGTTATCGCAGTCCTTGCAGCAGGACTTGCAGGAGCTGCAGGGGCTCTTATATATGCAGTTATCACGGTAACACTGCGTGGAAATCAGGTTGTTACCGGACTGGTGCTTACAATCTTCGGTACCGGTGTTGCAGGTTTCCTCAGCAAAACAATCAGCAGCCACTTTCTTCCTGAAACTATATCATCAGCATTTGCTTCCCGTGCGGTTCCCGGTCTAAGCAGAATTCCTGTTTTGGGAACTGCCCTTTTTGTACAGAGTATCTATATATATTTATCAATAATAATCGCTGTACTATTATATCTTTATCTGCGGTTCACCCGCTGGGGACTCAATCTCCGTTCTGTCGGTGAAAACCCTGCAGCGGCAGATGCAAGCGGCATTAACGTCACTCTCTATAAATATGTACATATACTCATGGGCGGATTTCTCGCCGGTCTGGGCGGTGCGTACCTTTCACTCGTATTCGTCCCCCGCTGGCAGGAAAATATTACTGCAGGCGCCGGATGGATTGCAGTTGCATTTATTATTTTCAGTACATGGAATCCGTTACAGGCAATTGCTGCAAGTTACGCATTCGGTGCCCTCAAAGGACTTGCTTTCAAATGCCAGAATCTCGTCGTTTTTGGTCACAAACTTATTATTTCCACACAGATTCTCGATATGATTCCCTACCTTGCAACTATCATAGTGCTTGTATGCATGACTACGCGCAGAAAAAAAGAAAACCAAAGTCCTGAAGCCCTCGGTAATCCGTACTTCCGGGAAGAACGGTAAAGGATTTTTTCATCATCTCATTACTTTAAATAATTATTAAAAAAAAAGCAGACCGTCCCGGAAGGTTTACGTATAGGACGGTCTGCTTAAATTTTTCAGCAAGTTGATTTCTTTCTAGTAATTCACTAATCAGTTTTTCTTCAAGTCAATATCAAATGCTATATATGCATTTTCCGGAATTACTCCGGGATACCCGCGCTCGCCATATGCTAAATCAGGAGGAATAACAATCGTTCGAGACTCGCCAAGTTTCATATCCTGCACCATTATGTCAAAACCGGGAATCATCTGCCCGGCTGAAGTTGTAAAAGAAAGCGGCTCACGTCCCTTTGATGTGTCGAATACAGTTCCATCTACCAGATACCCTTTGTAATCAACTGAAACATTCTTTCCTGTCCCGGTTTTACTGCCGTTTCCCTGCTTTATTATTTTGTAATAGATTCCATTGCTATCCTTTTCATAACCGGGGAAATTCTTTTCAATCACCTTTATTTGTGAAGAAAATTTCGCTTCTTTCGCAGCAGCAGCAGTCTTTGCCGCAGACATAACAAGGTTATCGAAATCGCTCTGCGCTGCAGTAAATTTTTTAGCATCATCTCCCTGCCGGATAATTGTTACTTTGTTAATAATTTCACCCTGCTTCATCGTATCAACAACATTTTGTCCGTCAAGTACCATTCCAAATATCGTATGCTTTCCATTAAGCCATGTCGTTGGAACGATTGTGATAAAAAACTGACTTCCATTCGTATTCGCACCCGAGTTTGCCATTGCAAGAACGCCCGGTATGTCAAACTTATATTTGTCTAAAATTTCATCAGGAAACGCATAACCAGGACCACCTGTTCCGTTACCTTTGGGATCACCGCCCTGAATCATGAAATCCTGATCATCACCGTTTGCTTTACTTATAACGCGATGGAATTTCAAACCGTCATAAAAGTGTTTGCCGTGTGCTGCATCAAGAGTACCTTCTGCAAGACCGACAAAATTCGTCACGGTAAGCGGTGTGTCTTTGTAATACAGTTCAACAACAATATTACCCTTTGACGTTTCTATAACTGCAAAAACGCCTTCTTTTCCTTCAAGAGATTTCATGCTTTTGTCCATGGGACTGCATCCTCCAAAAAATAACATTGCACAACTGAATAAAACCAGAAAAAAATATTTTTTCATATTCATTTCTTTACCCTCTTATATTTTTAGAATTGTGATATAAACCATGTATACAATGCATCAAGCCTGTCATTGAACGCATCGTTAATTTGACTATCAATAATTCTGACGCGGGGACAACCTGTATCAGTAGAAATATATATAAGAAACTGATTGCCACAGTCCATTACAAGCATATTTGCTCTGAACTGACGCGGATCTACCGCTTTGATAATTCCAAACATCATTTTTGTAAGATTATTAAACGTAACGTACATTTCGGCAGCAGACTGATAATAATTAAGCAAATAGGTACATCCGCCCAGTGTATGATCATTTTGAAATGCATATACGATCTGTCCGTCAGCATTTCCAGTATTCAGATCAGAAACCGGAGTGTTATCATCAGGTCCTGCAATCATATATGTCCTGCTGTACAGGGTAACCGACTTTTTGTAAAAATGGGAATAATATTTCATACCTTCCATTTTTGAAATAGACCTGAGTATACGCGAAACAGCCTTAATCGATGTATCCACCGGAAGCAAGCTCTGCGTACTGTTTTTAATAACTGTATCCTTATCAACAAGATACAGGCATTCTGTTATATACCCGCTCTTTTTTTCAACTTTATTTGCCCTTATCTGTCCTGTATATACAGATTTCGGCAATAATTTCATTTCATTGTCATTCTCACCATGAACGAACCGTATTTTACCATTAGCCTTAAGCTGTGACAAATACGGCTCATTTACCACAGCTTCCAATGTATATGAATCTGCTGAACACGCTTCTGCAGACAACGGAAAAACCGCTGCGGTTAAAAAGAGAACTGTTATACATCCTGTTAATAACTTTCTCATTGTAAAAAAATCAGCACACACCTTTATAGCTTACACGCACCTGCTTATACAAACCATCACCTTCTGATTTAGTATCAATATCAGGAATATCATTAAGCGTCGTATGAATAAGGCGGCGTTCAAACGGATTCATGGGTTCAAGCAGAATTGAATTATGAGTCTGATGGACTTTATCTGCTGTTGTATAAGCAAGCCGGACCAGTGATTCCTCGCGGCGGATACGATAGTTTTCTGTATCCAGAATTATACGCACATCCTCATGTCCAAGACGTCCTGCGTAAATATTTGCAAGAAGCTGAAGAGCATCAAGATTTTTTCCCTTCCGCCCGATAAGAATTGATGAACTCTGTGAATCCATTTTAATTCCTATTTTCTGAGATTCACGGAATACAATCTCTGTCTTGGCCTCATATCCCATTTTTTTTACCATTGTGTTAACAAATTCAACAAGTTTTTTTTCAAACTCATCCTGAGGAAGCGGATCTGTTACAATTCTTCCGCTGTTTCGCGGCATAATACTGTCATCCACATCTGCAGCAGAATCATAAGAATCAACAGGATGGACACGAATTTTTACGTATCCTTTCTTGAATAAGGAATTTTTCTGTGTTTCAAGAATTTCAATATCAAACTGGTCACGTTCAAGGCCAAGCTCTCCTGCTGCTTTTTCTATAGCTTCCTTTTCCGTTTTCCCCTCATATTCGTATGTCATAATCAATACCTCTTAATAGCTATTATTTCTTTTTATTATTTTTTGCTACTGTAAAAGCTTTACCGTTTTTCTCAATAGCTATTTCTTTCTTTTTCTGATCCATGATCTTGTTAATAACAAGCTGCTGTCCCATCTGAATCAGGTTGCTTACAGTCCAATAAAGTAACAAACCTGACGGCGCATTGTAAAAAATGAAGAAAAATATAATCGGCATACCGTACATCATAAACTTCATTTGTGTTGCACTTGTTCCGTTGCCGACTGCTGTTCCACCGTTCTGCGTTATTTTTCCATATAAAAGCTGAGATGCAAGATATATTACCGGAAGAATACGAATTGCATTACCAAAAAACGGAAGACTCTTCTTAAACGTATGTACGCTGTCACCCGCCGACAAATCAGGAATCCATCCCGGAATAAAAGATGCACCGCGGAATTCAAAGTAGTTATTGAAAAGATTATACATCGCAAAAATAATAAGGAACTGCAGCAGCATCGGAAGACAACCGCTTGCCGGATTATAATTATTCTCCTTATACAATTTCCCCATTGCTTCCTGCATTTTTTGCGGGTTATCTTTATATTTTGTTTGAATAGCGGTCATCTGCGGCTGAAGATTCTGCATCTTAAGTGTACTCATAGACTGCTTCTTGGTAAGCGGGAACATAGCAAATTTAAAAATAATGGTCATGAGGATGATAGACACACCCCAGTTCGGAATAAGCTTATACAGCATTTCAAGAACCCATTTCAGAATATTCTCAAGCCAGCTGAGCCAACCGCTTGACTGAAGAGATTCGGGTAGTTTAAGTCCCCCAAGATGCCAGCCGTTGTTATCTGCTACGTTATAGCGTTTTAGATCCTTTTCGTTACGTGGTCCAAAATATACATAATAAGAATCGGACATGTCTGTTCCGGAAAACTGCTTGCGGGTCAAATATGCCTGGGCATCAGCATAATCATTAGATTCCACTTTTGAAGAATAATAAGAATTTCCCATAATACTGGTATCATTTGGAACTACGATAGCTTCAAAGTATTTTCCCGCAATACCGGCCCATGTATATGTTTTATCGAACGATTTGAACTGTTTCTCTCCCACATTAATCGTCTTTTTCTTTTCTCCACTAAAAGAAAGAAACTGTCTGACTTCGTATTTATTGGATTTTGAATTATAATGAGGGCCTATCTGAGGAGAAGTCCGCAGAGTATATGCTATTCCATTGTTATTAAGAACAACATTTCCTTCATCACTATGCACCATTATTTCAAGTTTAAAAATATACTCACCCGGCATAAAGGTATACCGTTTGCCGAATGTATAACCGTTATAATGTTTAGTGAAAAGTACCGTATTTTCATCGGGACGTTCAACATTACATGTGTCGTTTACAAGTATGCCCTCTGCTCCACTGAACGATACTGCACATGAACGGTTAAGTGCAGAAATATTATCTGCCATCTGAACGCCTTTTCCGGTATCTGTATCGATATGTTTAAGCAGTTCGTAATCAACAATATCACCGCCTTTGTTCGTAAGGACGGCTTTTATTTTGTCAGTTTTAATAACAACGGACTGTTCCGGAATCGATTCATCCGTATCTGAGGCCTGCGCAAGTACAGCTTTATTTTCTGAAGTACTTTTTTCAACAGGTACTTTTGCAGTCTGAACCTCAGCATTATGAGCTGCCTTTCCGTTATTCGTTGGAAAAAATATCGGCTGGAGCAGCATAAACGCACTGATAACAACTACTGAAAGAACTATAGCCCAAATGGTATTCTTGTCCATCTGTTTGATCTCCATAAATAATCAGGGAACAGGATCATATCCCCCGGTATGATAAGGATTACACCGGAGAATA
>DCFS01000335.1:0-169 GCA_002319875.1 Treponema sp. UBA1798
GCCGCGGTACAGCAGTTATATTCAGTCTTTCCCCTGCCGGTCACACTTGAACGGCCTGTCGAAGGCTTTTCCGTACACATTATCTACCGGCTTCAATAGACTTAATCATTACGCTTAAGCTGCTTATTCATTACGATTATGAAGCTTAAGTGTAATGATTGTGTGTCTT
>DCFS01000335.1:316-1403 GCA_002319875.1 Treponema sp. UBA1798
TCTTCTTGCCGTTGAAACCAAGGGCGACCAGCTTCAGAATAGTGAGTCGCTGGAAAAACTGAAACTCGGAAAATTGTGGGAAGCGAAGGCCGGAAGCGGCACCTTCCGATATTTCATGGTATTCCAGAAGAAAGATACCGGACAGGACGGTGCGTACACGGAAGACAGTTTCATCGAGCTGCTCAAAATGATGAAATAAAACAGCAGCCATCTACCTTTCCGCGTACTCAACCGGACGTCAGAATGGCATGTATGCCATACCTTCTCATCAGGAAAATTGTACTGTACCGAACTGATTTTTCTGTTACGCCGTTATCGTAACCGGTTTTNNAAGTGTAATGATTGTGTGTCTTAAGCGTAATGATTATGGCACTTAAGTGTAATGATTAAGACCTATAATCATTACACTTGTGTACCTTAAGCGTAATGATTAAGCAGTCGGTAAGCGTCAATTATTGCGCACGGTAGACAGATCAATATTCCATGAGAGAAGTGAAAGCCACTGATCAGGAAAAGAAATCAACAACCCCGCCCCAAGGGGCGGGGTATTAAACCCTCCGCACGAATAAAGGGAATAGTGGAAAAGACGTGACACACTACCCGTGCGATATTGCTCGTTAAATGGGCTTTACCCTTGATGCCGGATGTTGAAACAGGGCGGTAAGGAATATTATTTTGATGAATTGCCTGACTGTATACGGGATATACGCCCGGGCGTGAAAGTTTTCTGGCGTAAAGTATTCGATTTATATGCAGCCAGTATTGATATGATAAGCAGATGCTTTTCTTCGTTTCCTGCTTACGCCGTTATCGTAACCGGTTTTTTCCATGAAGCCTCTGCGGTTACAGAAGCCGGCATGGTCTTTACCGTCAGCGTATAGTCGCCGGCAGGTACGTCCGTATCGATCCGTGCTTCGATCATACCGATCGTATTCCGCGTATAGTATGAAAGTCTGTATGAATTGTTCCCGTCTGTCAGAAATACCCCTTCTTCAGAACCGGCGGGGTCAAACTTAAGAAAATCGCCGGCTATAAGGATCATATCGCCAGGTCTGACCGCAGCGTCGTCTGTACCGGCGGCATTCTT
>DCFS01000335.1:1774-3255 GCA_002319875.1 Treponema sp. UBA1798
ATATCGTGATCCGTGCTGCCGCTGCGCGGATCGAAATCCGCCAGTATATCGTCTGTGGAACCGGATGCTGATGCGTAAAACAAGCCGAGCGGTGTACGGACCTTGTATCCCTGTTTTGTATATTCAAGAACGACACTTTTCATGACGTTGAGGACAGCAAGAATATCCGCTTCCGTAACGGTCGTATTGGATGAGCCCATTTTTCTGATCAGTTCTTCCTGTTCGAGGACAGCCATCGTACTGCTTCTGAATACATATCTGCTTTTTACCAGATTTCCGTAGTTTTCCCGTGTAAAAACCTCAAGCATTCATTCCTTCCTTATTGATTTGTTTTATTATGCTATGATTTTAGCATACTTTAATCCGGAGTACAAATATTTGCGTTCCGCTTCAGCCTGTTGTATGATGATAGCGTATGAGCTGGCATTTTGTTTCCATATCCGGATGGCGTTTCGACAAAAAAATGAGGGTTTTTGTGTCGTTAACGATAGCATGTACGACGATATTCATCCTTGCAGCTTCAGCGGTTCTGTTCTGGGTAATTTCTTTAGATAATTCCAGAAAAATCGCCGGATATCAGCTTTCAATGACGGCAGGTAACTTTTCTGCTGATTTTTACCGTTACAAGGATATGGCTGTCGCGCTGATACTGAACGGATCCGTACAGGATTATCTGTCCTTCCCGAAATCTGAAAACAGCAGGCAGTATTATGCATATGCCTCTCTGGCAAAAGAAATGCTGCTGAGTACCTGTAATCTGAATCCGGCAATATATTCCATAGCGGTAATAAATCCGCAGGAAAACGATTTTATTATCCGGCTCAGAAATTCCAGTTGTATCAGTATTTTCAGATCAATTTACGAGAAAGAGCTGCTTGAAAGTCTGCCGGCAGGTGACGGTGTACTCCGTATGACATATAATAACGCTTATACCGGTACGGACGAACAGACACTTAATTTGTATTTTCAAGTATATTCATCGAGTATTCTGCATAAAAAACTGGGCGCTATGTGTATTTCACTAAAAAACGATCAGCTGGACATGCTTTCCGGCCGTTCCACCGGAGAATCCTCCGATATGTATTTTATTGACAGTCACGGTACCATACTTGCTGCAGGAGATAAAAATCTGCTGCATTCTCCGTTCCCGTATTTCAGTCTCATGAATGCGGACAGTGGAAGTTTTTCAAAGAAATCCGGTTTGTATATATACCGGCGCATAACAGGCTGGGGATATTATCTGGTCCAGAAAATTCCGAAAAAGGCCATGCTTGCCAGTTCTGTTCACATTTTTATGCTTTTGCTGGCAGTTATTGTGCTGATGGTGGCAGCCGGTATCTTTCTGTCAGATAAAATGGTTACTGCCGCATACCGGCCGCTCGACGATATTCTGCATACTATAGATCTGGTCAAAACAGACCGGCTCGGTATACGCATCGACGGGACATACGGAGAAGATTTTGCGAAACTTGCTGCAGCTT
>DCFS01000283.1:0-7043 GCA_002319875.1 Treponema sp. UBA1798
TGCCGGGGAAAAAACTTCAGTACGGACTGCCGGCAATATCGCTTGTCAGCCAGAGCGCAATCATCAGCGCAACTGCAAACGATAATGGCGCTGAAATGATATTCGCACAGCAGGTAATGGGCTACGGTATAAAAGGAGATACGTTTATCGGATTGTCGACCTCAGGGAATTCGGAAAACGTTGTTCTTGCAGCTGAACTTGCCGTAAAACTTGGTCTTTCCGCAATAGGTCTGACCGGACAGGATGGAGGACGGATGAAAGAAATCTGCAACTGCTGTATCTGTGTTCCGGAAACGGAAACATACAAAGTTCAGGAACTTCATCTGCCTGTCTATCACTGCCTGTGCATGATGCTTGAACAGCATTTCTTCGGCTGAAAAAACCCGGTACCGAGGAGGTTCTGTACCGGGTACCGGTTTTACCGGCTGAGTAATCAGTTACGTGGAAACACCGGAATCAGCCGGCCCCGCCGCAGGCAGGGGCATGGTGATTCAGTACCGGCTACCTCTAAAAACTTCAGTTTTTAGAGGTTCCCTACCGGCAGATACAACTCAGAGTTTATCTTTTGTCAAAACAGATACTCCGGTATCAAAATAGGCCGGGCTCGCTTTTCCACCTTTCAGAACTTTAACCGCACTCTTCATTCCTTCATAGCCCATAACTTCGGGGTTCTGTGCCATTGTTGCTACAAGATTACCATTTTTAATCAGGGTAAGAATCATATCAGACTTATCAAATCCGACACCCAGCACTTTTGAACCGACTTCTGCAATAGCACCTCCGACGCCGACTGTAGAACCTTCGTTCGCTCCGAAAAGGCCGACACATCCCTGGGTAATAAAGTTTGAGGCAGCATCCTTTGAGCGGGCTGCGTCACCGTCACAATACTGTGTTTCAAGAATCTTAAAACCGGTTCCGGCAAAGGCCGAGCGGAAACCTGCCTCGCGGTTAACCGTCGATGCCGTTGCCGTATTTACGGACACAACGCCGATAGAGCCGGAAGTAACACCTTTATCCTTCAGCGCTTTGATAAGGACATCGCCGGCAGTTTTCCCGGCAGCCTTATTGTCGGTAGCAAGCGTCTGTTCCGCAGGGTAATCCGCTGCACTGTCGACGTAAATAATTTTGACGCCGGCTGCCGTTGCTTCCTTGAGAGCAGAAACGACGGCCGTCGGTCCATTCGCTGCAAGCAGAATCGCATTTGCGCCGCCTGCAACGGCATTATTGATGCATTCGATCTGTTTGTTGTCGTCCTTGATATCAGGGGCAAGCCATTTGTAGTCAATTCCGCCCAGTTCCTGAACCGCTTTCATACACCCCTGATTCACATGAACCCAGTGCTGATCCATCTGATCCATTGTTATCAGATAGATTTTCTGCTTACCGGAATTGGCATCTTTTTTCCCATTGGCAAATACGGATACGGCCAGTAACATCCCCACAACGAAGGTTATCCCTTTTTTCATACCTTCCTCCTATAAAAACTCCGCGTCAGCGGTGCGTCCGGAGGACGCAGATCGCAGTTTTCGCAACGCGGAAACTGCATATGATAAAAAGTACACGGATACGGCAGTCGTACCAGCAACGATTTCAATATTTTTCTGTCAGAAAACAGTCCGCCGTCTATATGTACTTTTTATCATTCCTCCTTGCTGCAAATATATTCTTCACCTTATTCAGGTTGTAGAATTCAATTTCCTTTTACCCAGCTGCTTTCCGTTACGGACGATGATATCAAGCAGAACTGATAAAATAACGATAATACCGACTGCAATATTACGGATCGCTACCGGTGCACTGGCAAACTGAAGGCCGTTCTGAAGCACCTGCCAGATTGAAGCTCCGATAACGGTACCGAACAGAAGCCCCTGTCCGCCCAGTGTCGAAACTCCGCCGACTGCAGAAGCTGCAACACCGTACATTTCGTACATATTGCCGCTGTCCATCGTACCCATACCGCTCGTCGCACAGGTAATCAGTCCAACCACGCAGGACAGAAACGATGATACGAGGTAGGTTTTTATTATCGTCGCAGGAACGTTTACACCGGAAAGCCGCGAGGCTTCAATATTTGACCCGATCGCATAAATATGCCTTCCCGTCCGCGTTCTGGTTAGTAAAAAATTGAATACGCACCATAGCACAACAGCTATCCATACCGTATTGAATAGTCCGAAAGTCCTGCCGTAATAAAAGAAATTGCGGAATCCTTCGGCTGCCTCCCCGATAGAATCGGTATTATAATTGCCGTTCGCAATCTGTGCGATACCACGGGCAATCGTCATAGTACCGAGTGTCGCGATAAACGACGGAACCTGACATAATGATACAAGTACACCGTTCAGAAGTCCTATGGACAGACAGCAGGCAAGCGTAATACAGGCGGCAGCCCAGGGGTTCAAGCCCTTCGTCATAAGCGTGGCGCTGATCATGCAGCTCATACCGACGACCGAACCGATAGACAGATCAATATTCGCCGTAATCAGAACGAACGACTGTCCTATACCGATCAGCAGAATCGGCGCGATCTGCCGCATCAGATTGCTCATATTGCGGGAACTGAAAAACACAGGATTGATAATTCCGAATCCGATGCACAGAACGATAAGACCGACGGTAACCGTCAGAACCTGCCCCATTCCCCTGATTTCCAGAAGTTTTTTAACGGGACTTCTTTTTGCTCCACTAACCATTTTCTACTCCAGTAGCTTCAGCTTTTTTATTTATAAAGCGGGTCGCAAAGTATAGAATCTGTTCCTGCGTTGCATCTTTGGCCATCAGCGCTCCGGTTATGCGGCCGTCGCACATGATGATAATGCGGTCGGCAATACCGAGTATTTCAGGCAGTTCGCTTGAAACAAAAATGACACCCTTTCCGCTCCGCTTGAGGTCATTCATCAGATTGTAAATTTCGACCTTGGCGGCGACATCTATTCCGCGGGTCGGTTCGTCAAAAATGACAACCCGGCTGTCGCGGGACAGCCATTTTGCAACGACCAGTTTCTGCTGATTTCCTCCGGAAAGGGATGCCGCATTCCTGTTTCCGCCGGACAGCTTTATGGACAGCGTTTTTACAGCCCTGTCAAGCATATCCGCTTCCTTTTGCCGGTTGATTACCCCCGCTTTACTGCACAGGATATCAAGATTTGCAAGCGAAAGATTGTCGCGTATCGAAAGTTTTGTACACAATCCGTCCTTTTTTCTGTCTTCAGGAACGAGGACGACTCCCTGTTTTATTGCATCGGACGGGCATCTGATCGTTATTTCATTTCCATCCAGTTCGATCACACCACTGTCCTTCCGATCGGCTCCGAAAATGGCTCTCGTTGTTTCAGTACGCCCCGCCCCCATCAGCCCGGCTATACCGAGAATTTCACCTTCGTATGCTTCAAATGAAACGTCGCGAACCATCCGTCCTGATTTCAGATGCCGGACTGCAAACAATTCCCGCCCTTTCGGCGTTTCAATACGGGGAAACTGCTCCTTTATTTCCCGTCCGACCATATTTTTTATAATTTCATCCATCGTAATGTCTTTGAAATTACAGCTTTTTATAAACCTGCCGTCGCGCATGATCGTCACACGGTCGACAATATCGTGAAGCTCTTCAAGGCGGTGCGAGATGTAAATGATCCCCACGCCTTTTTCTTTCAGCTGACGGATAATATCGAAGAGCTGGTCTATTTCCTTGTTCGTCAGTGCAGACGTCGGTTCATCCATAATCAGAATTTTTGACTGGGTCTGAACCGCTTTCGCTATTTCCACCATCTGCTGCCGGGAAACCTGAAGGTCGCCCACAAGCGTATCCGGATCGATGTCAATTTGCAGCATATCCAGAACCTCACGGGTTCTTTTCCTCATTTCCTGATTGTCAAGAAGCTTTCCTCTGCACAGTTCCCGGCCGAGAAAAATATTCTGCGCAACCGTCAGATACGGACACATATTCAATTCCTGATGAATGATCGTGACGCCGAGTTCCTGCGCCTTTTTCGGAGACAGATTCTGCTCGATTTTTTTTCCGAGCAGTTTCAGTTCACCGCTGTCCCGCGTATATACACCCGATATGATTTTTACCAGTGTTGACTTGCCTGCTCCGTTTTCCCCGAGAAGAGCCATCACCTCTCCCCGGCTCAAATCAAAAGAAACATCGTCGAGCGCCTTAACACCGAAAAAGGATTTGCAGATGTGTTTCATTTCCACGATAGTCTGCTCTTGCATTACGTTCACTCCTGTATCGTACATACAGTATCACATGAGATTTTTAAACGCGAAAGTATAATAAAATAAAGAAAAGGTGGATTTTTTTCAGGTTTATTCGGGACGGGAACCGGCTATGCCAGGATAAGACAGGAAATCGGAACGCTGGTATTCCCTGTCTATTTTTCTGTCCTTTATTACAAGCAGCCGGTCTGCTACTTCAAGCGAATCAGACAATGAAAATCCGAGAATACATACCGTTATGCCCTTCTGGCGGAATCTGTCGAAATATGACAGCAGATGCAGCCTCATCAGCTGATCCGCCGAAGCGAGGGGTTGCATGGCACAGATAAACGAAGGATGCTGCAGAAGAATACGCTGATAGACAATATCATACAGAAGTTTTTCATCAAGGCCATACAGGGAGCGCGCATATATGACATCGCCGAAAACAGGATACAGGTCCTGCGCAATCGCGTCCTTTTTCTTGCTGGAAAACCAGAAACCGGATACTTTATGATCAAGCATAAAACACAGATTATCAAGTACCGACAGCTGTGGAAACAGCATTGCACTGACGGGACGCAATGGGATCAGTGCGCAGGAGGGACTTCCCGTATTCCACAGCTTCCCGTCTATCCGGATCATTGATAACGGAAATTTTTTTCCGCTCTGAAGCAGATCGAACAGATAATTGATAATACGGCTGTCGCTGTCCAGGAGAATAACGGATTCCCCCTTCTTCATCGAAAAAGACAAACCTTCCACATTACAGAAAAAACCTTCCTTACTGTCCGCAGTACTGTTCTCATAGAGCTTTCTGCGCTCTTTGTTGTGGGCCCAGTTTTCGAATACATCGCAGTAATGCTGTATAATGGTGTCTGTCATCTGTTCTTTTTCAAGACATTTTATAATCCGTCCCTGCCCCATCAGAAAACACCTGTCACAAAACCGGAATACTTCCTGATGGTGATTGCATATATAAAGGAATCCCATTTTCCTGCCGGAAAGCAGCCGTACCGTACTGATAATGCGCATAAGTTCATCGGTTGTTACGAAATTTGAAATTTCCCGTAACACGACAAGCCTGACACCGGAAACCCAGGCTTTTGCAAGTTCAAGTATCAGTTTTTCACACGGCGTAAGAGAATTCACCAGTGCACCGGGTTCTACCGCAAGACCGAGAGGCCCCAGTATGCTTTTTGTCTGCTGGCATAACATCCGGTAATTTATAACAGATTTTCTGTATCCGCTTCGTATAACAAACAGATTTTCAGCAACGGTAAGCGTATCGATAAGGGACGATTTTTTCTTCAGTACTGCAATTTTATTCGGTCTGCAGGCAGTCATTTCCTGATCATTAACCCGTATGCCGCCATAAAAAACCCGTCCGTAATGTACCGGAAGGTTACGCTGTATAAGGTCAAGCATATAATCCATTCCCAGATAATCGATGGCTATAAGTGCGTCCAGTTCTCCTTCGTAAATATCCATGCTCAGGCCGGAAAGCCAGGGAGGTACAAAGACCTGCTCAAGACGCAACACTTCCCGCTTCATAAACTGTCCTCCGAAGTACGGGGAAGCGAAATATGAACATCAGTTCCCACTCCAGGAGTACTGTCTACGGAAAGGCCGTATTCTTCACCGAACAGCAGTTTTATGCGGTTATTAACATTTTCAAGTGCTATACCGCTGTGTTGTTCCTTCTCCGCATTACTGACATAATTAAACGAACGGAACGTCAGCCTGTTCCGAATTCTCTCAAGCGTATTTTCATCCATACCGGCGCCGTCATCGCTTACGGTAATCAGCAGCCGCGCTTCAGTCGTAATAATTTTTATGTTCAGATTGCCTTCTGCGACTTTACATTCCAGGCCGTGAATGATGGAGTTTTCAACAATGGGCTGAAGCGTCAGTTTCGGTATCCGGTATTTCAATACCTGCTCCTGATCATCGTCATCGATATCGATTTTCAGATGAAGGCGCCGGCCGAAACGGTACTGCTGGATAAAAAAATAGTTGCGGGTATTATCAAGTTCCATCCGCAGTGTAACGAGATTTTCGACATGGCTGATGGTATACCGGAAAAAAGTAGAAAGAGCTTCTGCCATATTTGCAACACTTGCCAGACCGGCTATAAGCGCTTCCGACCTGATTCCTTCAAGCGTATTATACAGAAAGTGAGGATTTATCTGATTCTGCAGGACAAGAAACTGGGCCTGCCTTTTTGAAAGGTTCATCATCTGATCGGTATTGAGCAGTTCTGTCACCTTTGTCTGTGCCATTTCCATTTCCCGGCTGAGCGGATTTTTTTCGTCTGAAATTCCTGTAAGAGAGTAACCGGATGCAAAAAGTGCAAGCATATGTTTGGAATGGCAATATGGCACATATATCCACTTCCAGGATATACAGGCTTCCGCAGCGAAAACTGCGACAGGCACAAGAAGCCATAAAAAACTGCTTATCCTGCAGGTGTCTATTAAAAGTGAAAGGACGACCGTAAAAAATGCACTGATAAAAAACAGCAGACCAAGGATACAGACTCGTGTTTCAAGATAAATTTTTTTCATAAAAGGATCTCCGGGACATGTATTATTTTTCTATTCATACAGCTGCCGGTATTCGTTCGGTTTTATACCCGTAATACTCTTAAATACTTTCGCAAAATGCTTCGGATCCGCATAACCGACATCAAACGAGACCTGCTTTACAGGATCTTTCGTATGTACCAGAAGTTCCTTTGCTTTTTCCAGTCTGATATTCTGCAGATATTCTGCAAATCCGACCATACAGTTTTTTTTAAAAAGTCCGGAAAAATAGGTACTGTTCAAGCCGACATGAGCGGC
>DCFS01000283.1:7364-9070 GCA_002319875.1 Treponema sp. UBA1798
CGCACGGGACGCACATATTTTTCCCTGTTTGCCGAAGTAACGGCAGCATATACAAGGTTTATAAAAGTTTCCGTATTTTCCCACAAATGTTCTGCGGAAGAAGCACATTCCAGCAGGAAGAGCTGCCCCGCAATTTTATCGTACGACTCATCCTCCAGCTGCCGGCGGGCTTCCGCAAGCAGCTGTTTTCCGAAAGAGCCGATCAGCGGTTCATACTGACACGGCATTAAATGAAGTTCCGCAATCCCATCACGGAACTTCCGGTACAGCTGTCCGAATTTTACACTGTCATCCTGCATCATGCAGGCAAACATACTTTTTACAAACGGAGAAAAATCAAAATCAGCGGCGGGAATGGATTCCTTTTCTTCATAGACACATAATGTCCCGTCAACAAGCCGTCGTGAAATTCCCTGAAACGCAAGGCGGGCACTTTTATAAAACCCCGTCATATCATCAACGGACGGACCGACAGCAAGCGTCAATGTAAAGTTCCGGAATATTTCAACCTGCGATTTACACCAGCCGAGAAGCTGGTCACCATATTCTTTTTTTTCACATCCGCTGCCTGTCGCGAGGATGCAGAAAAAATCATAAAATACGCAGACATGCGGCAGCATAACGGTACGGTCAATAAAAACTTCAAGACTTTCTGCCAGTACACTGCCGGCCTGCATATCATACGGCGGATTCTGTCCGTCAAGTTTTATGATGTAAATTCTGACGGGAAAAGGAAGCTGTATATCTTCCGCAGAAACAGTGCCGGGCTTTCTGACAGCAGACAACAGTGCAGCCTGCTGTTTCCTGACAGCATCACGCTTAACCTGTGCTTCAAGCAGACCTGCCCTCGAAGTTTCCAGCTGCCGTTTCGTGTATTCGTTCACCATTTTTTCAAGTGTGGAATTCAGTTCCTGCTGTTTGACGGGCTTCAGCAGATAATTAACAACGCCACAGCGGATGGCGGACTGTGCATAATCGAACTGGCTGTAGCCGCTGATTATAATCACCTGCAGATCGGGAAGCAGCTTCTTTGCTTCGGAAATCAACTGAAGCCCGTCCATGCCCGGCATGCGTATATCGGTTATAAGGAAATCGGGACGGGCGCTTTTTATAAGTTCCAGACCGCTTATACCATCGGCGGCAGTCCCTGCGAACGTAAGACCCAGACGCTGCCAGTCAATAAGCGCGCAAATCAGGTTGCATACTTTTTCTTCATCATCAAGAACGATCAGCTTCATAACGTAGTCATTATAAAACCGAAAAGCGGGAAAAGCAAAAAAATTTACCGTTCAGACACGGTGCATCGCCGTAAATACCTTTTCATTCATGATATTGATTTCAACCTGCATTTCGCGGCTCTGCTGCGCCAGTTCCGTTCTTAATTCGTCTATGGTGATATCTGCAGCATCAAGGTTGACCATCATCATCATCACAAAATTGCCGGACAATATTGTCTGCGTAATATCTGCAATATTTATGGAATGTTTTGCAAGGAAAGCGCTGATTCCGGCAATTATTCCAACCTTATCACGTCCCACAACGGTAACTATCGCATTCATATTCTGTATTTTATCAAAATTCGGCAGAGGGTACAAGGGATCTGCTGACTGTACTGCAACAGTTTTCTCATTGTAACAGATTTTTGTATTGCAAATATACTTTTTTCAGGTTAGAATTCAACAGAATCAACAACCCCGCCCCAAGGG
>DCFS01000283.1:9365-14509 GCA_002319875.1 Treponema sp. UBA1798
CAGTCGGGATTTAATACCCTTCATACGCCCCAGGGGGCGGGGTATTAAACCTTCCGCACGAATAAATACGGAGTCATACTATGAGTGAAATCTATATTGCGTACAACAGGAAAACTGGCTTTCGCAGAATACAGGACAAAGCAGGCCTGACCGGTACTGTGGTCAGCTATGCGGAATTCAAGAACCTCAGTGCAGACATAGCGTCCGATTCTCCGGACAGCTACGGCATTATACTGAATCCTGAAGATATCAGGGATTTTATAGCAAATTATGAAGCGGACTCCCTGTTTTCCGATGCAGAAAAAAAGTAATTTTTCCATCACCATACAGGGAGTAATCTTATGCCGCTGCAGGTAACGACAAGGCCAAACAATCTTACAACATCGGAAATCAGATTTCTGTTTATCAGTAAAAATGCAGGTAAAATCACACTTGATCAGCTTCTCGATGAAGCAGCGGAAGCACACAGTACTGTCACACGGGCGGATCTGGCAGCATCCATCCATATTTTGATCGAAGTAACGCACAAACTGCTGTACGAAGGATTCAGAATTGAATTTCCTTTTGTAGATCTGTATCTGAAGGCCTCGGGTTCTGCTGAAACCAGCGAAACGCCGTTTACACCAAAAAGAAAAAGTACCGACCATACATTCACCCTTCATGCGCTCGTGCATAAAAGGGAACAGCATATTTCTGCCGGTGCGGTACAGTGGCTGCGGCGTGATTTCAACCGTTTCCGTTTTACGCCTTCCGTCAGAAAAGCAGAAATCTGGGAAGACAGTACCATTTATATTGAAGGTAAAAATCTTGAGTTTGACAAAACCGACAGCAGAGACGGTATCTGCCTTATGACAGGAACCGGGGATGACAAAATTGTTCCGGTCCGCTATAATCTCGTGAAAAATACGGAAATTATAGCATTGCTGCCGCCTCTGGAACCGGGTACGTATTCGCTGTATATTACCAACCGGGGAAACTCCGTACTGCAGCATATACAGGTGAACGGCACTACACCTGCCGGAAAAGCTGAACCGTCACCGGTACATGAGCAGCTTGTCAGTGATGATACGCCGCCGCGTCAGTGATGGAATGCAATTTTACCAGTGATAAGCAGCTGTTTTACCAGTGATAAAATCAATTTTCTTCACTGATGACATTATATCCTTCCAGTGATAAGCAGACGGAAACCCCGTCAGATAAGGCTCACATCTTTCATAGTCTGAATTCATCGCTCCGTTATCCGCGGGCCACTGCAGTCTTATTCCGGAGCAGAGTGTCCGTTACCTGCAGGTCCGGACCCGCAGTGTTTTATCTGATTTAACCGGCAGTTACAGGCAGAGCGGGCATTTCAGTCTGCAGGGCAGATACTCTCTTTCAAGTCTGAGAAACGCCGCCCGGCTGATATTGCACGCCCCGTAACGGGCCATATTATCCGTATACACCTGTGAATCGATAAGCCGTCCGCCGGCTGCGGCGAATGCACGGGCAAACAGTACAAATGCGCTTTTTGCAGAATTATTTCTTAATGTAAACATCGATTCACCGAAAAAAACACTGCCGATAAGCACGCCGTACAGCCCGCCGGCAAGAATACCGTTATCCCACGCTTCCACTGAATGGGCTATCCCTTTTTCTGCAAGAGTACAGTAGATATCCCGCATTTTCTTTCCTATCCAGGTACCATGCTGGCCGGAACGCTTCACCGATGCGCATCCGTTTATTACTGCAGGAAAATCTCTGTCCAGGGAATAGGTATACGGTGTATGCTTTATAAACCGTTCGAGACGGCTGCCGACATATAATTTTTCGACAGGCAGCACGAATCTCGGGTCGGGGGACCACCACAATGCCGGCTCGTTTCTCTCTTCATCAAACCAGGGAAAAACACCCTGGAGGTATGCCGAACACACCATTTCTCCGGTAATTTCGTCCGTATAACCGATCAGTCCCTTCCGGGGATCTGCGGGAAGCGGAAAACGCACCGGCCTGTCATGCAGACCGGTCAATTCAGCATACATCACCCGGAGGTTGAAATCAGAATCTGATCCGGAACTATCCATAAATGAAACAAACGCGGGGATCACCGTCGGGTACAGGTGAAAGTGAAACCTGTACGGTTCCGCCGTCAGCAAGTTTTCCGAACAAAACCTCGTCTACGAGCGGGGCCGCTATTTTTTCATCAACCGTACGGGCTATATTCCGTGCACCGAATTCCCGCGAATAACCTGTATCGGAAAGCCAGCCCACACAGTCATCCGAAACGGAAAGCGTTACTTTTTTCGCCGCCAGACGGGCTGCAAGCGAAGCAATTTCTTTGGACACAATCGACCTGACGACATCTTTTTCCAGATGTCTGAACGGAATTACTGCATCGAGACGGTTGCGGAATTCCGGAGAAAAAACTTTGTTCACCGCCTCACGAAGGGAAGCGGCATCGTTTTCTTCTTTTCCCGAGCCGAAACCGATTTCCGGCTTTTCCATATCACGCGCACCGGCATTGCTTGTCATAATAATGATGCAGTTACGAAAATCAGCCCTGCGGCCCTGATTATCCGTAAGGAATCCGTAATCCATAACCTGGAGAAGAACATTATAAATATCTTCATGTGCCTTTTCTATTTCATCAAGAAGGATAACGGCATGAGGTTCTTTCCGTACCGAATCGGTTAAAAGTCCGCCTTCTTCAAATCCGACATATCCGGGAGGAGAACCGATAAGACGGCTCACCGTATACTTTTCCTGATATTCACTCATATCAAAGCGCAGCAGTTTTTCTCCCAAAACGACGGCAAGGCATCTGGCAAGTTCCGTTTTCCCGACACCGGTCGGACCGACAAACAGGAAATTTGCTTCAGGTTTATCCCTGTCACGGAATCCCGCCCGGGCACGTTTGACAGCCTGCGTCACGGCTTTCACCGCTTTGTCCTGGCCGAAAATCTGTGCTCCCAGCGCTCCTTCAAGAGAACGCAGCTTCTCTTTTTCCCCTGTCGTCACCGTCTGTACCGGTACACGTGCGATATCCGCCGTTATGCGTCTGACGAGCGTCGCAGTGACAACCGGCCGGCTATATGTTTCCGTTTCCGTGCTGACACCGGTTTTCTGCCTGTGCCCGCGGAAGCCGCCCTGAGAATGGATACGCAGATATGAGCCGGCTTCATCCATAATATCGATAGCCTTATCAGGCAGACGCCTGTCGGGCAGAAACTGCATGGAAAGACCGACTGCCTCTTTCAGCGCCTCGTCACTGTATCTGACACCGTGATACGATTCGTATTTCGGTTTGAGACCTTTCAGAATCTTTACCGTTTCGTTTTCCGAAGGTTCTATAACATCAATTTTCTGGAAACGGCGCGAAAGGGCCCTGTCCTTTTCGAAAGTTTTTTTATATTCTTCAAATGTTGTCGAACCTATACAGCGTATCTCGCCCGACACAAGGACGGGTTTCAACAGATTAGCTGCATCCATGGCACCCGACCCCGTAGCCCCGGCGCCTACTATCGTATGGATCTCATCTATAAACAGTATTGCTTTTTTCTTTTTCAGCAGTTCATCGGTTATCCGGTGAAGCCGGTCTTCAAAATCACCACGGAACTTGGTTCCGGCAATAAGAGAGCCCATATCAAGGCTGTAAATGGAAAATCCCCTGAGCGTATCAGGAACATTTCCCCCGGCTATGCGCGCGGCAAGGCCTTCAGTAATTGCCGTTTTCCCGACACCGGCGTCCCCTACGTGGAGAGGATTATTCTTTATCCGCCTGCAGAGTATCTGTATCGTACGATCGATTTCGGCTTCCCGTCCCACGAGTACATCAAGTTTTCCTTCGGCCGCCAGCTTTGTGAGATCCACTGTATACCGTTCCAGTGCGGATTTTTTCTGGGCTGCAGCCGGCCCCTGAGGGTCTGGAGCACCAGGCTCTTTTTGCTGCGCATAATCGGGAACAAAATCCTTTTCCGTTTTTTCCGGGGAGTTGTCATCCTGCTGCGCTATTTCGTTATATACTGATTCAATATTTGCAGGAAGGTTGCTCCCGGGACCGTTCTTTATATACCCGAGGACTTCAAGAAAATGCAGCCTGTCCAATCCGCCGGAACGCAGATAATAGGCACAATAATTTTTGGTTTCGTCGAGCATGCTGACAAGCACGTCGGTTATATCAACTGCAGACTTGTCAGAGGAGACACAGTGATAAACGGCGCGGTTCATTATAGCCTGAAAACCCACGGTCTCTATGGGCTCAGCCGGCTGATTTTTCCCCTGTTCCGCCGGAAGTACCGGCACCTGTTTTTCAAGATAATCACTTACATTGCTGCGGATACTGTCTACATCTGCTCCGCAGACAAGCAGAAGATCTCTTACAGGCATAATATCAAGCGCCGCTTTCAGGACATGTTCGGGCGTAAAGAATTCATGACGGGCAAGCCGCGCGTCTGCAAAAGATCTCGATAGTATTTTTGATAACTGTGGACTGATAGTCATGCATTCTCCAATTCAACGCGCAAAGGGAACCCTGCTTTTCTTGCCTCTTTTTTTGTCAGTTCAGACCGGGTCGATGCGACATCGTACGTATAGACTCCGATAACGGCAGAACCTGTCCTGTGAACTGTTTCCATCAGCGCGACAGCGTCGCTTTCCGATTTATGAAAGATAGACAAAAGAACAGTAACGACAAAATCTTTCGTTGTATAATCATCATTATAAAATCGTACTGCGCAATCAGGAGGAACCGCAAAATCTGTTTCATTACAGACACCGGCCTGACCAGATACTTTATTCCAGTCACTCATAGTAGGAATATAACACATTTCCGGAATATTTCAAATATAAAGAGCATATGCCGGAAGACTTCCAGGGTACACAGTTTATATCACGCTGATCATGCCGCAAGCTTTTCAACTCCCTTATTAGACAAAAAACAAAAAAACAGATACACTGGTTACATGCCTCAGAAAAAAGGGTTTCATGTAACCTATAATGCTCCGGTTACACTGACATTTTCGCTTATTGCAGCACTGGTTCTGCTGCTTGATATAAAAGTTTTCCAGCGGCACCTTGTTCCGGCTGTCTTTGCAGCCCCTGGTTGCCAGGGAAGCGGCTTTGCGTTCAACTGGAAAAGCCCGTTCGATTACGTACGTCTTTTTACACAT
>DCFS01000221.1 GCA_002319875.1 Treponema sp. UBA1798
GCTGTCCGTATCCTCTGCGATCTTTTTTCATAACAGGACGGTTCTGGTTCCCGTTACACCGCTGCTTCCGGAAGGTGATGAAGGATTCTATCTTTATAGCAGGAGAAAATTTATCATGCTGGATAATTTGAATAGAACTTTTGACCGGTTTATGCCCATTCTTACCCCGTGCGGTGTCGCTCTTGGGCTGCTGCTTGGTTCATATATTGCGTGGCTGAAACCCCTTGTTATCTGGCTTTTTGCTTTTGTAACGTTGACAGGGGCAATGGGGATGGGAATTTCTGATTTATCGGCTGTCATGAAAAAGCCGACGACACTTTTTATGATATTCTTTTGTGCCCACGTTGCGACACCCTGTCTTGTCTGGGCTGGTACCTCTTTGTTATTTCCCGGGAATCAGAACATTATTACAGGTTATATATTGCTTTCCGCAATACCCGTCGCCGTTTCGAGCTATGTGTGGACCGGTATTTTCTATGGTGCCGGCCCTATGACGCTTACCGTGATTCTCTTTGATACTATTCTGGCTCCGGTCATCACGCCATTGACAATCAGGATTTTTACGAATTCTCTGGTTGTTATTGATACCCGCGGCATGATCATCAGCCTTCTGTGGATGGTTGTATTTCCTTCGATTGTCGGCATGGCATTCAATTCGATACGGCCCGGCATAACGAAGAAAATCGTACCGGTATGCAAACCTTTCTCAAAGGTTGCCCTGTTTTTAGTCGTGACTATAAATGCCGGAAATATTGCGGAATCTGTCAGTATTTCCTGGTCATATGTACCTATTCTCTTTGTAAATATCTGTATAACCGCAGGCAGTTTTTTTCTTGCTTTTGGCATAGCAAATCTCATGAAGTTACCAATACAGGATACCGTTTCCATGACAATTACCGGCGGACTGAGAAATATCAGCGCGGCTCTGGTTCTCGCATTGAATTTTTTTCCTCCGGAGACTTCAATCCCCGTTGTTTTCGGCATTATTTTTCAGCAGACTCTCGTGGCCTTTGTTTGTAAGGGCCTGTTCGGCAGGTATCAGAAAAGGATGATACAGTCGAAAACGGTATTGAAATCTTAAAAGCCGGTAAAAGTAAAGCCGGTAAAATCACGCAGTTTTCATAACCGTTCCGGCTGGTTTTTATCTGTACCCGCTTCAGAAATTCCGCCGGTGTTTATCGCGCTTCTGCTGTCAGCCGCTTCATATAACGGCGGTAGTGCAAAGCCATAATGATACTGCAGACAACCCATCCGACCGGGTAAGCAACCGATACCGGATAAAATGATGATGTGATGTGTGTTACAATAAACAGGTAGATCTGCCGGAATACGACGAAAGATCCTATCATTATGGTCATGGGAACGGCTGCGTCTCCCAGTCCCCGCAATGCTCCGGCATAGATCTGGTTTGCACAGCAGAGCAGATAGAAGGGTGAACTGACGCGCAGGAAAAACGTACCATAATAAAGCACATCGCTTTCCCTGTTGAACATGGAAACAAGCTGTTTTGAAAATACAAACATCAGAATAACAGGAATTACCGTAATAGATGCGGAAAGAGACAGGGATTTGTCTATTCCGTGTTTTGCCCGCTTTATATTTCCGGCTCCATAATTCTGCCCTGCGAAAGTTGTAGCTGCAAGTGAAAGACTCTGCATGGGTAAAAGTGCAAACTGATCTATTTTGCCGTAACAGGCCCAGCCTGCCATGCATGAAGAACCAAAGTTATTAATATATGCCTGGACGAATACGTTTGAGAAGGAGGTTACAGCCTGCTGGATAGCTGCAGGCAGTCCGATGGCAACGATTCTGCGCAGTATAAAACCGCTGATTTCCAGTTCCTTTATTTTTACCTGATAACATTCTTCCGTATGCATAAGTACAAATAACACCATAACCGCTGATACGGTTTCGGAGATTATCGTAGCGTAGGCAACACCTGCAACTCCCCAGTGAAACGCGAGAACGAATACCAGGTCCAGAACGACATTCACAAGGGAAGAAACAACCAGAAAATACAGGGGCCGTTTCGAGTCACCTACAGCGCGGAGAATACCGGCACCGGTATTGTATATCATAAGCGCAAGTACACCTTCAAAATAAATTCTCAGGTATACTGTTGCAGAATCGAGGACGTCATCCGGTGTTGCCATAAGACGCAGCATATAGGGCGAGCAGATAATGCCCAGTATAGTAAAAATTACTCCGAGTATGAGTGTTCCTGCTACCATAGTGTGAACGGTTTTACGGAGATTGTGTATATCGTGAGCTCCAAAGTATTGCGAAACGACAACGCCGGCACCAGCTGACAGACCAAGAAAAAAACCGACCAGTGTGTTGATGAGGCATGTGGTGGAACCGACGGCGGCGAGCGCTTCCTTGCCGACATAGTTGCCGACAACGATGCTGTCTACCGTGTTATACAGCTGCTGAAACAGATTTCCTGCAAGCAGAGGAAGCGAAAAGCGTATCAGCAGTCCGGGAATACTGCCGGAAGTCATATCCATGGTTTTAACTTTAGCGTCAGACATATTCAGCTATTGTAATAATTTTAACAGCCAGTGGCAATGTGTTTGTGTGGTTTTGCCGGAAGTCCTGCTTTGTGTTTTTATCTGCAACTTCCAAATTCGCTGCATAACGGTTATACTCACAACATTATGCAATGTGAATATTATCATATAGACGCTTTTACGGAAAAACAGTTTAAGGGAAATCCGGCTGGTGTCTGTATTCTGGAAAAAGAATTGCCGCAGGACCTGATGCTGAAAATTGCACAGGAAAATGGTCTTGCAGAAACGGCATTTGTAGTAAAAGAATATGGCAGATACCGGATCAGGTGGTTTACTCCTGATATTGAAATGGATTTGTGCGGACATGCCACGCTGTCTTCAGCGTATGTAATAAAACGATTTATAGAACCATCGCGGCAGGAAGTAATTTTTGAATCCCGCAGCGGTGCACTTACCGTTACTTTTGAAAATCAGCTCATAAAGATGGATTTGCCTGCCCGTATGCCCGTAAAAACTGATTTGCCGGAAGAAATTGCAGGAGCTTTAAGCATTCAGCCCGCTGAAACTTATAAAGCCAGAGATTATGTGCTGTTGTACGGCAGTGAAGATGATGTAAAAAATATACGGATCGACAGGAAACTGTTTGACGGAATAAATCTTGATACCGGCGGTGTCTGTATAACTGCCCGGGGGAGGGATTATGATTTTGTTTCAAGATTTTTTACCCCGCAGGCAACAATACTGGAAGACCCGGTAACAGGTTCCGCTCACTGTTCCCTGATTCCTCTGTGGAGTAAAAAATTGGGAAAAAGAGAAATGACAGCCATGCAGTTGTCCCGGCGTACCGGAATTATATACTGCGGGAATGGCTCTGACGGAAGAGTCTGCGTAGCCGGTTATGCCTGCCTTTACAGCAGAGGCATAATCGAGACAGGGACGTAACTGTGTAAATCACCTTCAAAAGTCCGTTACTTCTGGAAATGATTTTTGAAAACGCCTTATGTATTTGGCTGCGGTGCCGGCTGCAGCCAGTCAAGTTCCTTTCTGAGTTTTTCCAGATCATCGCGGATATGCAGTTTCTGCGGACACTTGGATTCGCAGGCTCCGCATTTTCTGCACATGTCCGCCGTTTTTTTATCTGCAGACATGCTGTTCCATTCAAATGCAGTTCCGTTTCTGTTTTCGTACATTCCCCAGGAATTCCACAGTTTGAAATTGCGCGGTATGTCGACTCCGAAGGGGCAGGGCATACAATACCGGCAGGCTGTACACCCGTTGCGCGTGCGGCTTCTGATTGCCTTCCTGACCTGGTCAACTGCAGCCGTTTCCTGACTGTTCATGGGAATAACGGGGGAAAAGGTTGCAAGATTGTCACGGAGCTGTTCTTCCGTCGACATGCCGCTCAGTACTACTTTAACTCCCGCAGATGTAGCTGCGAAACGCAGTGCCCAGGAGGCTGCGGTTTTATCGCTGTGAAGATCCGTAAACGGCCGGATAATTTCCGGCGGCAGATTTGCAAGCGATCCGCCTTTGACAGGTTCCATGATAATAAGCGGTATGCCAAGTTTTTCCGCCAGACTGCGTCCGCGTTCTCCTGCCTGTTCTTCCGTATCCATATAGTTGTACTGGATCTGGCAGAAGTCCCACTTGCGATACTTCAGAATCCGCTCAAATGCGTCATAACTGTCATGGAAGGAGAATCCGAGATGACGGATACGGCCTGCTTTTTGTTCAGAGAGTAAATAATCGATTACTCCCAGTTTCAGTACGTTTTCAAACCGTTCTTTGCTGAGGGCATGAAGCAGGTAGAAATCAATATAATCTGTCCGGAGATGTTCAAGTTGTGCATGAAAAAAAGTAGCAGCATCTTCTGTTTTGTGTAGTTCCCAGACGGGGAGTTTCGTTGCCACAAAAAAGGAAGAACGCGGCAGCTCCGAAAGATATTCTCCGACAAACGGCTCACTTTCCCTGTTATGATACGGCCAGGCTGTGTCAAAATAATTGACACCGGCCCCGTATGCTTCCTGCAGCATTGTTTTTGCCCTCTGCCTGTCGATGTGTCCGTCAGCTGTCTGGGGAAAACGCATGCAGCCAAAACCGAGCGCGGAAACCCTGTCGCCGCAGAATATCCTGTAATCCATATGCATCTCCATAGTATTCAGTATATCATGCCCCGGTTTTTTTTTAAACAGCATCAGGCACTGGCCCCCGTATACTGCCGTGTTTCCTGCCATATATCGCAAGTCCTGTCAGCAGGCAGCCGTCGAGGTAGGGAATTCTGTTATCGCCCAGCCATTTCACCAGTTCTTCACCCGAAGCACCAGGCTGGATTACGATATACTTGAAGCTTTTTCTGTTTTCTTTCAGCAGACGAAGCCCTTCCTTCGCATTGATACACAGGTCTATGATATCGATGTCAAAAGGGACATCGTTGATAGATACCAGTTCCTTACCGACCGCGGCAACGGTATATCCTTTTTCCGCCAGCCCTTTTCTGATCATAGCTGCATATTTGTCAGGGCTCAACGTATTTCCGACTACGACGAAATTGTTCTGATTCATAATTTCTTTCAGGTCCATGGGAAACCTCCTTATATAATATACTTACGTAAAGAGTTTTACTGTTAAAAAGTTTTTTTTACTTTCTTTTAGCAGTATATTATTATTGGTATCCGGTGTTCTGTAAATGAAAATCACCGGTCCGGGAGGACGATATGAATCAGCAGCAGTTATCTATTATGCATCAGGGCAAAGGTTTTATTGCGGCGCTTGACCAGAGCGGCGGCAGTACACCGAAGGCTTTGGCAGACTATGGAATTAAGCAGAATGCGTATTCGACAGAGGAGCAGATGTTTGAACTGGTTCATCAGATGCGTTCCCGTATTATTACAAATCCTGCATTTACGAAAGAACATATACTGGGAGCAATCCTTTTTGAACGGACAATGGAAAGCATGATCGGCGAAAAGTATACAGCCGATTTTCTTTGGGATGTAAAAGGCATCGTTCCTTTCTTAAAAATTGACAGAGGACTTGCAGATGAACAGGACGGCGTTCAGCTTATGAAACCGATACCTGGTCTTGAGGAACTTCTTGCCCGTGCTGTTAAGCGGCATATATTCGGAACAAAAATGCGTTCCGTGATAAAACAGGCAGATACTGTGGGAATACAGCATGTTATTGGCCAGCAGTTTGAACTGGCGGAAAAAATTGCAGGATACGGACTCGTTCCGATTATAGAACCGGAAGTCGATATCCACTGTCCTGAAAAGTCCCGTGCTGAACAATTGATGCTTGATGCGATTTTGTCACATATGAAAAAACTTGACAGTAAGGTCCGTGTTATGTTTAAATTTACTATTCCTGACACGACAGATTTTTATGCCGGGTTGATGAAGGATCCCCATGTAGTACGTATTGTAGCGCTTTCCGGCGGGTATCCGCGGGACGAAGCAGATGCAAAGCTCACGCTAAACCATGGGCTTATTGCAAGTTTTTCACGGGCGCTGTCTGAAGGATTGTCCGCACAGCAGAGTGAGCAGGAATTTACGGATGTTTTGCGGAGTTCGATAGAGTCCATCTATAAAGCTTCAATAACATAACGGAATTGCCATCGTAAAAACAGAAAAGCCCGGTATGCGGACAGCGCTGTAAAAGCTTCTGCCTGTGTATACCGGGCCTTTTTATACCATTATATATACCAGAATTCTGCAGGAACTATGACCGTTACGGCTGTTCCTTTTTTGCAATTTTATCCCGTATCATGCCGAGTGCATCATCATAAGAAATTCCGTTTTTCTGATCTCCGGTACGGATACGATAGCTTACCGTACCTGCTTCCTGCTCCTTCGAGCCGAG
>DCFS01000073.1:0-13727 GCA_002319875.1 Treponema sp. UBA1798
TCTGACTGAATACCGGAATCCATGAATGTTTTTTGTGTTACAACTCCTGCCGGAGCTATGGTTCCTGCTTTCTGCCGCCGGGAAACAAGTTCATACATCATGTCATGCAGATAATTAACAATATCGTTATCGTCCGGTGTCAGTACGGAGAGAATCCGTTCTCCGGTCATCTTAACGGTGTCAGACTGTGAATCTATGGTAAAGAGAAGCTCAACTGATTTTTCAGGCAGCTGCTTTGTTTTATCCTGCGGGGCATAGTACCTGGCTGCATATGTTCCGTCGTTATAATACAGGTATCCTGCATAGGATTCCCGGTTAAACGTATAATCCCTGTAATATACATATTCGCCGGAAGAATCTGTAATATACTGCGTGACACCCGGCAGTGCAAAAGCTGTGGATAACAGTGCAAAAACAGGAATGAATAGTGTGTGTAAACCTGTGTATAACTTTGATATTCTGTGCATAATTTTTCCGTTTATGCTTTCAGGTCTGCTAATGCTTTGAGGACAATATTCTTTGCCCTTTCCGATGCCTCACCGGCAGGGACGAGTTCCGGTTTTTCAGCAGAACGTTCCTTTAATTCCACATTCGGAAGGTTCTTTTCACCTACGACAATTCTTATCGGAAAACCGATAAGGTCTGCATCTTTGAATTTTACCCCCGGGCGCTCGTCACGGTCGTCGAGAAGAACTTCGATGCCTGCCTGCATCAGTTCATTGTAGATTTTGTCAGCATGTTCCTTCATCGATCCTTCGTATTTTACCGGAATGACTACAACCTGATAGGGTGCCGTACTCATGGTCCAGATAATGCCGTCCTTATCGTGATGTTCTTCGATAATAGATGCAAGCGTACGGTCAAGGCCGATACCGTAACAACCCATAATGGGCGTCTGTGCTTTTCCGTTGATATCGAGATAGGTGACGTGCATTGATTTTGTATATTTATCGCCAAGCTTGAATATGTGTCCGAGTTCGTTACCCTTTTTTGAATAAAGTTCGGTTCCGCATTCAGTGCATTTGTCTCCTGCCTTTACCGTACGGACATCGGCCGTTATGAACGGACTGAAATCTCTGCCGGGTTCGACGTGCATATTATCCACATCCTTTATACCGCCACCGGTTACCGTATCATGCATGTGAACATCGTATGTGCCGTCTGCTCTGAGTGTCATAACGCTTTCGTCTGCAAGGAGCGGTACCTTTGTAAGTCCGACCGGGCCGACAAATCCATGCGGGGCTCCGGAATATGCAATGACTTCATCTTCATTCGCAAGTTCCACACCGCTTGCTTTCAGTACTGCGGCGACTTTAGTTTCGTTTACGTCAAGATCACCCCGGATTGCAACGGCAATGAAACTGACAGGGTAATACTGTTCTCCCGATTCATTTTTTTCACGTTTAAATGTTTCACAACCGGGAGCTTTTTCGAGATTAATAGAACTGTGATACACTTTATAAATGAGTACTTTTATAAACTGCATTGCCGGCATTTTAAAGAACTCTTCCATTTGGCCGATTGTTTCGACTCCGGGGCATGAAATTTTTTCCGGTTCTTTTTCAGTTTTTACCTGGGGAATACCGTTTTTATCAAGTGCTCTGTCAGGTTTACAGGCCGCTTTTTCCACGTTTGCCGCGTAGCCGCATTTCGGACATAATATAAGTGTATTATCACCTATTTCGCTTTCAACCATAAATTCTTCGGAACCGGAGCCTCCCATAGCGCCTGTGTCGGCACGTACCGGTATTGTCGTAATTCCGAGGCGTTTGAATATGTTCCGGTATGCTTTTGCCCAGCGGTTATATGATTCGTCCAGAGATTTCTGGTCTGCATCGAAGGAGTATCCGTCCATCATGACAAATTCCCGTCCCCTCATAACACCGTACCTTGGTCTGATTTCATCACGGTATTTGGTGTTTATCTGGTACGCATTGATCGGAAGCTGTTTATAGCTGGTAATACTGTCCCGGAACAACGCTGTAAACGCTTCTTCTGCTGTCGGGCTTACAACCATATCCTGTCCGCTGCGTGTTTTTACGCGCAGCATTTCGTTACCCATTGTTTCCCACCGGCCGCTCTCTTTCCATAAGTCGCCGGGAACGATAACGGTTGGTTTGATTTCGGAAAAACCTGTATTGTCCAGTTCTTCCCTGATGATTTTTTCCACTTTCCGGAATGAACGGAGTCCGACGGGTAGATATGTATATAAACCGTTACCCAGCTTGCGGATGAGTCCGGCCCGTATCATGAGCTGGTGGCTTGCGATAACAGCGTCTGCAGGAGCGTCCCGCAGTGTCGATATGATGGTTTCTGATATTTTCATAGAAGAATATTGTACTGAATTGATAAAGTGCTTTCAAGGCTGGAAAAAACGTTGTTTTTTTTACCGATAAATCTCCGGAAAGAAAAAGGAATATCTTTTCACTGGTTTCTTTTCATCTGTTTTTTACAGGCATACATGGTAACATCTGTTCTTGTTATGAATTCAAAGAGATTTTGCTGAGGAGTGTAGACATCTGTTCCACATGCGAAAGTAATGGGCGGGTAATGACGGCTGCACTGGATTCTTGCCTGTCGGAGTGTATGTATAACTGCCTGAGGATTGTTACCTTTCATCAGAAGTGCAAATTCATCTCCACCGATCCTGTATAAACTCATCCGTTTGTCTGCGTTTTTCATTAAGCTTTGGGCTATGGTCCAGATGGCGTCATCACCGGCACAATGTCCGTATGTGTCATTGATCTGTTTGAGGTTGTTGATATCAATCATTGCAAATACACATGAAAATTTTCCGTTTAGTTTTTCAATGGTTTTGTTATATGATAAACGGCTGAAAGCACCGGTTAGCGGTTCAAAGATGATTTTCTGGACGGTAAGTTGCAGGAAATACAGGATAAGACATATCTCTGATGTACTCCAGATCATAAAACGGATATGAAAGATAACTTCCAGAATCGTGGCAACAGCTTCTGCGATCAGAATTAACATTACAAGAATGGTTTCTTCTTTTTTATATTTTTTTTTCTGGTTCCATGAAAAAAAAACTACTGACGCCATATAAAAAAAGGCTGCTATAAACGGAATAACAAACAGTTTTCCACGCAGGTATGTATTTTCAGGACTGATACTGAAGACAAGTCCATATTTCAGGCTTGCTATACACGATCCCATACTGCAGAAAAGCGGCAGATAAAACAGAAGACAGTGCAGTCGCGATTTCCATGAATAGGGACGATAAATGGAAACCAGAATCGCCGGGGAACAGGGACTGAGAAAAAAATTCATAAAGGATGTACAATTTCTCAGTTTCCAGGCACTGCTGGCTGGCGACTGTACGCTCAGGCACCGGTCTATCCATGTAGCGAGGATAATCACAAGAATTACTGTGGATTCGAGAAGAAACAGTTTTTTTATGCGGTTTGAAAACAGTTGGTCATGTATAATAAAAGCTGCAAAAATGAATAATGTCACAGTCGGAGCATAATACGACTGAAGGGGTTCGAAAAACATAGACTGCTCCCTGTCATTTAATGCCGATGGGGTTGTCACCTCATGTTGCAATATAGCGCAAATAATAGCATGAAACAGATTATTTTTCATTAATCTGACTGAGACGTTTTCGAAAGTCAGCTTGTTTTTTAGGTGCCGGTATACTTGTATTGGGTATTGCAGCAGCCACCGTTATGGCCGCATGTTTTTGTAGTACAGGTATCTTGAATTCTGTTTTCAATCGAGAGGGGTACCGTCTGGTTTAAAAAAAATATTGCCCCAAAGTTGTGATTTTCCTTTATATTTTGTCTTGAGTTTTTGGTTTTTTATACTGAGCTGGATCCAGCGGCAGACACCCTGTTCGTATGCATATGTTGTTCCGTCATCTTCATATAATTCTGTCCGTGATTTTTCTGTATTACCGTATGCCAATACAGTAATATCCACCGGTGTATCAGGCATACGGTCGCAGGCGTCCATAATCGGCAGCAAAGTCCCATCCTTTACGAATACAGGGATACTTTCTAACGGACATTGTATATTTTTCATGCAGCCGCCTTCATACGGTTTTCTGCTTTCTAGTCCATACCATTTTCCTTCGGGCAGAAATACTTTACGTTCTTTTTCTCCTGTAAAAAGAGGGGCGACAAGCAGCGAGTCGCCGATCATATACTGATCGCAGAATTCGAATGTTTTTGTTCTTCCATATGGTGCGTTTACGGTATTGAATTCTTTGTATTCTTTTTCAGCAGACTGCGAAGTAATATTGCCGCAGGCCAGTTCCATTGAGCGTATTACGGGTTTACCCTGATATGCATATTGTGCATATGCTGTGTATAAATAGGGGATAAGCCGCATTCTGAGTCTTAGAAATTTTTGTATTATTTCTGCAGTCTCTGGAAATGTCCATGGCTTTGTACCGTCTCCCCATGCATTCAGCATTGTGAGCGGACTGAATACAGCAGTCTGTATTCTGCGGATCCATTCTTCACCTGATGCTGCCCGACGTACTTCCGGAGTCCACAGGAGTCCTGTAAAAGAACTATTGTACAAAGCACGGATATACTGCCGGTGATCGTATAAGTCTGAATACAGCACGAATGGCAGTGCAGGAGCTCCTGTTCCGCTTGCCCGTACGAGACCGAATGTTCTTTTCCCGAGAGTACGGAATATACTGTCTATGGTTTTCTGCATCAGCAGACCATAGTTCTGCCGCATCTGTTCTCCGTCCTGTCCGCCGGGAAATGAGGCGTGAGCCGGGAATATCCAGGAACAGTCGGTAAGCTCACTTCCGTCACATTCGTCCAGTTTGTAACCGCTGACTCCGTACGGGATATGATCTTTCAAATGCTGTTTCCTGATAATAGATCTGACTTTTTCCAATGAATAGTCCGGTGCAAGACCGCCCCATACGGTATGAGACCCACAATACGGACGTATTTCACGGTAAAAAGGCGCTTCTGGTGCAACCCATGCATGTTCCCAGTTATTGAGATGTACGCCGAGAGAATGCATCTGTGTACCGAAAGTTTCGGGATCAGGAAAGCGTTTGTGATGCCAGACAAAGCTGTCAGGGTAATTCGTGCTCTGCCAACCAGGTTCCAGTCCTATGACGTCTACGGGATAGTGTCTGCTTCTGAATTCCTGTACTGTCTTTATGATATCATCCTGGCTGGACGTACTTGGAGCACGATACCAGAATCCGAGCGCCCATACAGGGGGAATCTTTCCTCCGCCGCAGAGCAGATTATACCGCCGGACAGCATCCATCATAGACTGGCCGCAGAATATGTAGATCTGCATTCCATTACCTGTTATGGCTGCTTCGACGCAGTCGGACAGAACAGTTGCTTTCCATTCAGGATCATCTGTAGAATTTCTGCATACAGGCGGATTTGTGCTGTCTGCTCTGACTGTAGAACCGAGATACAGCGTGACTATATGAGATGTATCGAATAAGACTCCGTAACCTGCAGATGATATATATAATGGTACCGGCGCATGTGTTTCTCCTGTATCCTGTTTAGGATCACTGTTTACACGCAGGTACTTCGTTTTTCCGCGTTGTTCAACACTATGAAACTGTAGTCCGCATCCGTACAGTTTTTCGGTTTTTCCGAGTGGCAGATGAATAACCGTTCTGTCATGTATATATTCGGTGTATGATTCTTCCTGGCTGAAGGGGAACGGTGCATTCTGTAATTCTTTCAGACCGTCTGTCCGGGGAGTGCACTGGAGCAGTGTCAGCGGTGAAAACGGATCTCCTCTACCTGCCACGGTTTTATAAATACCGGGCAGAAATTCTGTAAACTTCAGCATGAAAATCTCCTTTTTTTGACACAAAAAGTATCAGAAAGATCAATTTTAGTATATAATAGTGAAAAATCTTTGTAAATCAGAGAATAACGGGTATAATTATTTCTGTTTTATTGTATTTTTTGACATTAAATGACATGAGTGACTTTTGATAAATGCTTCATAGGTTAATCAGAAGTTCTCATTGTTCACAAATTATGTGGGATGATAGTATGGATCAGAGACAGACAAAAGAAGACGAGATACAAAGAATTGTACAACTGAGCGGAATTTCGCGTTCTACAATTTTCCGTTATTTTGCAGGTAAGCGGATACGTTTTTCTTCGCAGCAAAGCATTGAGGAAGCACTTCTTGAAATAAAAAAGGAAAACAGTATTTCTACAGGCAGAGCGGATTTATCTGAAACGGAAAATACAAAAGAAGTCGTTGTAAGCATAAATTCTTCCACGTTTGACCAGTTTCAGGGGAACAGCGAAGCTTTATCCGGCATTATTGATGAAGCGGGAAGGCAGAATGTTCGTGTCCGTCTTGAGCGTGATATGAAAACAGACCGGCTCGGAGTTGGGGTAATCATCCTTGGGAAACATGATCCGGAAGAAAGCGAAGAATGTTCTTTTTTAAGTACAGAGCATATTCCTTTTATTGTTGTAAACCGTATGCTTGAAGAGGAACATACCAGTTATGTTGCTTCTAATGTTTATGCCTGTGCCCGGGATGTTTGCCGGCATCTTATTGATGAAGGATGCCACAGAATTATGTTCTGGGGTGAACAGAATACAAGAGTCTCGCGTGACAAATTCAAAGGCTATTGTAGTGCCCTTGAAGGAGCCGGTATTCCATTCGACAGGCAGCTTGTTTTTTCTGATGAGATACCACTTCCTGATGTATTCAGCCAGATATCTACAATGGAGCCGAGTCCTGATGCTTTTTTGTTCATGGATGATGAAACTGCAACTGTCGCACTGCGTCTTGCTGTTGAAAACGGTCTGCGGGTTCCACAGGATCTTGCAATCAGCGGAATGAATGATCTCGGATCATCAAAAAGTATAATCCCGTCTCTTACAAGTGTCAGAATACCGTTCCGAAAACTGGGGATGCTTGCGCTTGATATGCTTTTACGGAAGATATCTGATCCTGATCTGCTTGCAGTAAAAATCACTGTCCGGCATGAGCTGATAATCCGGGATAGTACCCGGCGTATTCCCGGAAGATTTTAACGACGACCGTATCAATGCAAAAGGCGGGCATCCAATAAAAAGATCAGACTTTAATACATTCCTTGATGATGCATATATTTACCAGATTCTGAGATTTTTCCCTGCTAACCGGAATACCGCTTCGATAAAATAATAATCACCGTAGATAATCGGTACGTGATTTGCTGTTTTTGAGTGGTAGGCTGCAGTACCGTAGTCTACAATGCCGTCTCGCTCTCTGTTCCAGTTACAGAACAGCTCATCGGTTACATGTATGAGTCTTTCCGCTGCATTTCGATATGTCTTACCTTCAATATCTCCGAGTATATCTGCGATTTCGAGCAATCCGCATGCGGCGCAGCATCCTGCAGTACTGTCATAACGTACCGGGATAGCAGGCTGTCTGAAGTCTACCGGTGTTTTATAATCATATTTTTCTTCTTCCTTTATAAATGTGTCAGCTGCCTTGCGTGCTGTATAAAGATATTCCTCTTTACGGGTATGTGTATAGCTCAGTGCAAATCCGTAAATAGCCCAGCTTTGACCACGGGTCCATAACGATCCAGATGCATATCCCTGACCGGCAGGGGTGTCAAGGACATCACCGTTTTCCGGATTCAGGATTGCAATATGGCTACAAGAACCGTCTGGACGTATGATTTTTTTTATAACAGTATCGGCATGATCTTCTGCAATAAAACGGAACCTGGGATCACCTGTCTGGTCGCTTGCCCAGTACAGAATATTGATGTTCAGCATTGAATCTACAATGATCCATCCGATTTTTTCATCATTCCAGCAGCGGATAAATTTACCGCGCGGATTATAACGACCGGCAAGAAGTGTTGCCGCGTGCAGACCCCGTTTTAGAGATGCTTTATTCCCGGTAAGCCGGTAATCGGCAACTGCGGAAGGCAGCCACATAAAGCCTACGTCGTGATGCAGTCCGAGAAAATCATTGAATGCAGCATCAAGCCTGTTTTCTACCTGTACAGCACAGGTTCTGTATATGTCGCTTCCTGTAGCGTTATACAACTGCCAGAGAATTCCCGGCCAGAAACCATTTGTCCACCAGCATATATCCGTTTCCGTCATATCGTCGTAGCTGCCTGTTTTTTTATCAGCAATATAGGGAATTTTTGAACCGGTTCGCTTTACTTCACTCTCCATTTTTTCCAGTATTGACTGGTATATCGTTTCGATAGTTCTCATAATATGGGTATTTCCGTTTTTCTCTTTTGTTTTTGTGTTTAACGTATCCAGTCTGATCCGTGTGTTGTTAGCTTTTTACTGCACCGGCCATAATACCATTGATGAAATATTTCTGGAGAAATATAAATATGATGATAACAGGTACGATTGCTACTAGTGTTCCGCAGAACAATACATCATATCGTACCTGGAATTCCCCGATAAATGAGAATATTTCAACATTAATAGTTTTTGGTTGATTAGCCGGCATAACCATCATCGGCATGAGGAAATCATTCCAGATTCCTACGCCTTGAAGTATCAGCATGCTTGCAGTACAAGGCTTGAGAAGCGGGAAGACGATTTTCCAGAATGTTTTGAATGGAGATGAACCATCGATGGCTGCACTTTCTTCTATCTCTTTTGGAACACTCCGGATGAACGAGCAGTACAACAGGGTTCCGAAACTTGAGGCTCCGCTGATATAAATTATAACAGGTGCAAGCATCGTTCCGAAGAGTCCGATGACTCGCAGTTCCCTGAACAGAGGAATCATATATGCCTGAAAAGGAATCATCATGCCGGCAAGAAAAAGCGGGTAGAAAAACGAACTGAACTTTCCGCTACGTCGCTCTATTACATAAGAGCTCATAGGAACAACCAGAATTATAAAAAAACAGGAAACTGTTGTCAGTATAAAACTGTTAACTGTGGCTCTCGGAATACTTGTTTTATTCCACAGGTAAAAAAAATTACTGAAGTTGATCCTTTTGGGCAGACCTATAGGATTTTTCAGAATTTCTCCGTTTGTTTTAAATGCCGATAGTATTGAAAAAAGCATAGGAAAGAAAAAGGCGAGAGCAAGAATTGCGACAATAAAGAAAAGAATATAATCGCCTGTTTTCCATTTTTTACTGTTATGCATGTCATACCTCCACTTCGAATCTTCTGATCAGTTTTGTTTCTACAAGGCTGAATACCATTGTCAACAGGAACAGTATCAGTGCGATAGCAGTGCCGTATCCCTGTTTTCCTTCGCTGAATGCTACGGTATAGATTTGATATGTCAGAGTTTCAGTTGCAAAGCCAGGCCCTCCACTTGTCATTGCGACAATCTGATCGAAGACCTTGAGACCGTTGATCAGCGATAGTGTAAGGTTGATTGTAAAAGAACCCGCAAGCATGGGAACGGTAATTGAAAAAAACTTGCGGATCGGAGATACACCGTCTATATCTGCAGCTTCAAGAATGTCTGATGGAATGCTGTTAAGTCCTGCGATATAGATGATCATATAGTAGCCGGCTCCTTTCCATACCATGACGAATATGATACTCCAGAGTGCTATTCCGGGATTGCCAAGCCAATTTATAGAGGCAATTTTCAGATGGTTCAGAACAACGTTGAATATACCGAAACTGTAATTCATCAGTGCTACCCAGATGTAGCCGGTAACGATTCCGCTCAGAAGATTCGGCAGATAGAAAATACTGCGGAACAGAGTTCTTGCTTTCAGAACTTTGTCGAGAATGAGAGCAAGTGTAAGTGCGACGATGTTTTCAAGAATGGCCAGTGCAACGGCCAGAAAAATCGTATTTCTGAAGGCGTTCCAGAAACGCTCGTCGTGAATGAGATCCATATAATTTCGTAATCCGATGAACTGCATATGAGGTGAAAGCCCATCCCAGCTGGTAAGACTGAAATAGATACTCATAACTGCAGGCATAATAACAAAAAGTGAGAACATCAAAATTGAAGGGAAAGCCATCCAGACAGGAATCCGTTTTATCAGTCCTGTTTTCTTGAGTGTCATATAAAACTTCCTGGAAAATTGAAATAAACAAAATCCGGTTTTCCGTTGTGACCGGAATACCGGAAAGTTAACAGACCTTTATAGCGAAGATTTTACAAGTTGTGTCGGATTGAAATCACGGATGCTTATAACCCATTGGTCATCCATCGCCTGCACCAGCTGTTGCGGGGTAATCTGTCCCATCAGTAATTCCTGAACCTTCTTGTACGTCCAGTTGCGGTAGGAAGGTGGAAGCTCGTTTTCGCCGACTCCCATGTTCCACATAAGTGTTTTGGGCAGCGTATTGTTCAGTTTCAGTATTGTTCCCATAAGCGGAGTTGTATCGTATACCATCTTCTCTTTTGTAGTCGGAAGAGAATTTGTCGTTTTTAGAAACGTTGTATACTGAGCTTTGCTGAAAAAATATTTGATGAATGCGTTGAAGGCTGCTTTTTTATCCGGATTCTGTGCAGCAGCCTTCGTCAGAGCCCACCCCTGGCTTGTCGCTCCGCCATTCAGAATTACATGTCCTTTTTCATCTGGAACAGGAAAGCAGCCGATCTTAAAATCTGGATCGGCTTCCATAATCTGGGTAATTGTCCACGAACCGGTAAATATCATGGATGTTTTTTCTCCTGCAAGCAGCCCTACGAGTTCATTTTCCTTTGTACTCATAAACCCTTTTTCCATATCTCCGCTCTGAAACAGATATGCGAGTTTTGACATTGCATCGATCATTTCCGGGGTATTGAATTTTACTTCTTTCTTATATATTTTTGAGATAAAATCAGGATCACCATGAGTGACATACTGCGTCAGATAATAGTTGAACAGAAATCCGATATGCCAGATGTCTGCTACGCCTGCGGCCATAGGTGCAATGTCATGTGACTTGAGGGCATCGCAGATTTTTAGAAAATCCGCATAGTTTTTCGGATTTTCGTTAATACCCCATTTATCGAACAAGGTTTTATTATAAAGTATAATATGTGGATACTGTGCGACGAAAGGAGCTGTATAAACTGTGCCATAAACAGGAATTGTCGTTTCAAATAGTGTCTGTAAATCCTGCGGGATCGGTTCAAGCATACCGGCACGTACAAAAACTGGAACGTCCCGGCATTCGAAAATATCAGGCATCTGTCCGGATGCATTCAGTGTTTTCAAACTGTCGAGATAGGCACCTGTACTGATGGAAAGATTTTCCTGCAGCCGGTACAGATTCTGAGATTTATTGAAATTTTGTACAATGGTATGAATTGCTTCTTTTGTTGTAACATCTCCAGTTGCAAATGTTATGGAAACGGATACCGGTTTTTTTAAGTTTGAAGATGTTTCCGATACGCCGTTGGCGAATAATACCGTACCGGATAGTAACATAAAATATAAAAGCAATGTTTTTTTCATAAATTTCCTCCTATATTGATACAATTTGATATTTTACTGAGATGTGTTTTGTGTCAATTAATACTTTACTACCATAATTTGAGTTTGTAAAGGTAAAAATTAAAATATTTTATTGTTTTAATATAATAAAAAGTAGAAAAAAGTTTGTTTATAATTTAAATGATATATATTGACATTGTATAGTGTCAATAATAAGAAAATTTGTTCTTTCCCATTTTCTTACTGAATACCGTTAAATACTTCATTGATTGCATGTTGTATGCTGTATAGCAGGTCGGTACGCAGCTTTTCTTTTGAATAAAAGTCGAGAGAATTTTTATCGAACAGGTCAAGTTCATCTATTTCCAGCGCACCAGATATCCGGCTAAGCATTTTAATGGAAGGAAAATTCTTACCACTTTCGATTAACGCGATGTAATTGGCTGAAGCTCCGCAGATTTCTGCCAGTTTTTCCTGCGACAGGCCTTTTATTTTTCGATAACGTTTCATGTTATTTGAAAGGCATAATTGAAGGCGGTTCATTTTTCCTCTTAACTATAACTAATATAGTGGTATTTATATTTTCATATAAATAATAGTGATTGACTATTGACTGATAGTGTGGTAACGTTTTCATATACCACAATAATAATTATATAAAATTAAATTTCCGTAATAATTGAAAATATATTAATAACAAATCAGGGGCAGTGATTATGTCGGAAAAACGGATTTCTATTATGGAAAGAGCGATAGGGAACTATCAGTCTGCATCATCCGAAAAAGATTCTCGTTTCGGGAGAAAGAAAGAAAAGAAACTGGTCCTGTTCTTTTTACTAACGATAGGTACAACCATATGCGTGCTCAGTGCTGTACAGACATTGTTCATTTCTCATGTTACAAGGAAATCTGTTGAACAAAGTTATACTGATGACTGTAATCAGATAGCCGTTGCTTATTCTCTCGCGCTGGCCGGTAAAATAAGTTCCTATGTAAACAGAATGTGTGAGTATACGGAATCGGATATCGTGAAGACAGGGAATGAAATGCAAATCGTAGACTGGCTTAGACTGAATTCTGCTTCCCATAGTCATGATTTCGATTATGTCCTTTTCTGTGGTCAGGATGGAACGGCATATACTGATACAGGGTCGCAGGTACAAATCCTTGACCGCTCATATTTTAAGGCTATTATGCAGGATGGGAAAGAAACTTTTGTAGATGATCCTGTTATTTCAAAAACGACGGGGAAACCGATAATTCATATTGCCCGCGTTGCAAAAGCTGGTAGCCGGGTAATCGGGTTTTTCGCCGGAGTTGTGAGTCTTGATACGATTCAAAAACTGATAAACGATATAAAACTCGGGGATAGTGGTTATGCATGGCTGCTTGCCGGAGACGGTACTGTTATTGCACATCAGGATACCAGTCTTGTTATGAATAAAAACTTTCTTACCGGACTGGAAAAGGATCATGCCGATATTACGGATCTGGCAAAAAAAATGACGGCCGGGGGCACAGGTACTGTCTGGATAAATGGTTTTCATGGCAGCAGGGAATGCATTGTATATGCTCCGGTTCAGGGAACCTCCTGGAGCTTTGCTTTTGCCGTGTCAGAATCCCAAGTGTATAAAACTGCAGCAAAACTTGTAGGGAATATGATATACACAGCACTGGTTATTCTTGCAGTACTGCTTGTTGTGAGCGGAGAAATCATATTTTTTGCACTAAAACCGCTGCGTATTGTTGAAAATACTATTTCCGGTATCGCATCAGGGAATGCCGATCTTACCAAACGGATTGATGTAAAATCAGATAATGAAATTGGTTCTGTGGTAAAAGGTTTTAATCTTTTTGCCGGAAAACTTCAGTCGATTATTGCAGAACTAAAAGGATCGAAGAATGTTCTGGCCGAGATTGGAGATAATCTGAATAGCGGTATACATGATACTTCCGCTGCGATTACACAGATCCTGTCGAATATAGAAAATGTGAAAGGACATATTACGGATCAGGCTGCCGGTGTGGAAGAAACCGCTGGTGCCGTCCATGAAATTGCTTCGAATATTGCATCTCTTGAACGGATGATAGAAACACAGGCAGCCGGAGTGACCCAGGCTTCTTCTGCTGTGGAGGAAATGATCGGCAATATCAATTCAGTTAATGCTTCGGTTGAAAAAATGGCTGAATCGTTTAGCGTTCTTGAAAAAAACGCTGCTGATGGAAGTTCCAAACAGCAGGATGTGAATGGACGCATTGAACAGATCGAAAGCGAATCAGAAATGCTTCAGGAAGCTAATACTGTAATCGCCAGCATTGCAAGTCAGACGAATCTTCTTGCGATGAATGCTGCCAT
>DCFS01000073.1:14058-16258 GCA_002319875.1 Treponema sp. UBA1798
TCGGAAACATCGACGACTCAGTCCAAAACAATCGGAGAACAGCTCAAGAAGATAAAGGAATCAATTAATGGTGTTGTTTCCGCCTCGGCGGCGTCAAATGTAGCATTCAGTTCCGTTACAGAAGAAATCCATAGTATTGATGAACTGGTTAGACAGATAAAGAATGCCATGGAAGAACAAAAAGAGGGATCCAGACAGATCACTGCTGCGCTTCAAGCAATGAATGACAGTACTTCACAGGTAAAAACTGCTTCATCGGAAATGTCGGCAGGAAATAAAGCGATACTTGAGGAAGTTAAAAATCTGCAGGAGGCGACTTTAAGCATGAAAGACAGTATGACGGAAGTTCTTACCGGAGCTCATAAAATCAGTGATACCAGTACAGTTCTTACCGATATTTCGTCTAAAGTGAACGAATCGATAGGGAATATAGGCAGACAGGTTGATCTGTTCAAAGTCTGAGCAATAGATATTTAAACTGAGTATAACAGAAATCATGTTCGTTTTTGATGACTACCGTATAATTCTTGATGCGGTTTCCTTTCCGGTTATGGCCATATCACCTGTTTTTGATGGAAGCGGCGTTATTGATGATTTTTTTGTTGAATATTTAAATCAACGGTGCACAGAAGTTATATGTAGCCGGATTTATGCTGGTGAAAGGCTGACTTCAATCCATCTGCCACTGGAGATAGATTGCCTTGCTCTTGGTATCAGGTGTATGAAAGAAAAACGGTCGGTTACTGTATCATGTTGTCTACCAGAGGACGAAATCCGTTACTTTCTGACTGCGGACTGGGTGAATGGCAGTCTTTGTGTACTTACACTGAAAGATGTAACTGCTGACAGGCAGGAAGATCATAAAGCTGTGTATCCTTTGAAAGGGCAGGCTTGTCAGTTTTTTTCCTTAGATAAATTTCTTTCTGATATTGCCAAAGAATTTCTAAAAAAAGAAATCATAACCGGATTTATGGTTATCAGCATTGATGATTTGGGTACTGCAAGCCGGCTGTTGGGGAGAGCTACGGTGAAGAAAATCCTTGCTGCTGCATCGGATATCTTATGCAAATTTGAGAGCCGTGTAATAGTTCCATACCGTATCGGCAACGATGAATTTTTTATTGCTGTAACCGGGCTTGAGTCAAGGGATTCTATGGTTACTGTCTGCGATGCTGTTTCTGAATCTTTTATCAATGCAGGACTCAGTATCACCGCAGGTATTTCACTTTACCCTGATGATGCATCAGATCCGGAAAATCTGTTTAAGTATGCAGAACTTGCCCGAAATATTGCGGGAAAAAATGGAAAGAATTCAATGTTTTTTTTTCGGCCTCAGATGCAGGAACGCTTTTCTGCCAGGTCGATACTGAAACAAAAGCTTTTACCTGCAATGGAACATAATAAGTTTGAATTGTTTTTTCAGCCACAGTTTGATATAGAAACAGACCGGTTACGCGGATTTGAAGCACTGCTCCGTTGGTATGACGATATACTTGGTTGGATCAGTCCTGATGATTTTATTCCTATAGCTGAAGAATCCCGTGCTATTCTCCGATTGGGGCAATGGGTTCTTGAAACGGCAGCAAAAACTCTTTTTCGTTGGAAAAAAATTTGGGGATTTGATGGCATTATGTCTGTCAATGTTTCTCCCATTCAGCTAATGAAAAAAGGATTCTTATCCGGACTGACAGAAATACTGCACCGTTACAATATACCACCAGGTTCTTTTGAAATTGAAATTACTGAAGGTATATTTATTGATGATATAGACCAGGCGGTACAGGTACTCAATGATGTCAGAAAACTTGGCGTTCTGATATCTCTTGATGATTTTGGAACAGGTTATTCTTCTTTCAGGTATTTTCAGAAGATTCCACTTACAACAGTCAAGATAGACCGTTCTTTTATTTCCTGTCTTATTTCTGAAAACAGTATTGATGCACGAATTGCCGGATCTATTATTTCGCTTGGAAACAGATGTGGGTTTGATACTATTGCAGAAGGTGTGGAATATCCTGCCCAGCTTGATATTCTGAAAAAAATGAAGTGTAAAATTGTCCAGGGATTTTTGTATTCCCGTCCGATGGATGCATCTCTTTGCGAAATCATGCTGCAGAGCGGATCGATAGCGAAGCCATAAACAAGTACTACATGTCCGGTTGCAGATCTGGATTTTCTGTTACAACACAGGTATATTTTA
>DCFS01000073.1:16662-17803 GCA_002319875.1 Treponema sp. UBA1798
TCCCACTCAAGTGAAGAAACCGGTAAGCTCGTTTTCAACGCGATCCATGATATAACGGAAAAAGAAGGTATTTTTCTTGCTGCTCAGTGCTGTGAACACTTAAATCGTGCGCTTGTTATTGAAGCGGCAGCTGCAGAAAAGTATGCTCTGGAACCTGTATGCGTTGTTCCCTGGCTCAAAGGTGGCGGATCATTTGCGACTGCTGCATATTATGGGTTTAACAATCCCGTAGTCGTAGAACACATAAGGGCGCATGCCGGAATTGATATCGGTGATACGCTGATCGGCATGCACTTGCGCGACGTTGCGGTTCCTGTCCGTATTGAACAGAAAAATATAGGTGGTGCACACGTTGTCTGTGCCAGAACGCGCGGAAGATTGATAGGTGGTGAAAGAGCCCGTTATCAGCGTCAGGATTAAAGACGCCGGGGTAAACTGCCGGAATCAGCCTGCTGAAAGGAATATATGCAGGATCTTGAGTTCCTATAAACTCTCGGGATTGGTATAGATTCTGCCGATTTCTTCCAGTATTTCTGTATGGCCGGAGTCTTTTTTGAAAATACAGTTGATTTCTCTGAGCATAGTAAGATTCCGTATCGGTACTACAACCAGCGTTCCTGAGGCCTCTTCTGTTTTACAGGCACTGTGTGCAATAATCGATACACCGAGATTTGAAGAGACAAGCTCTTTTATTGTTGTAATATTGTCAATTTCTATGATTATATTGAAATTTCTGATGCTTTCAGAATGGCTGGACAGGTGATTTTCAAATAACGTTCTGGTTCCTGTATTGGGTGAACGCATTATAAGTTTTTCTTTTTTCAGTTCGGATAAAGACACTGTTTTCATTCCGGCAAATCTGTGCCGGGGTGAAACTACCAGACACAGATAGTCCGTATCAAGAAGTACGGATGTATAATCGTCACCGGGAATATTACCGTCGATGATGGCCCAGTCGATTTCGTCTGATTTCAGCATGTTACTGATTTTTTTCAGACTGTGCGTAACGATAGCAATATGAGCTTCCGGATGTTCTCTGCAGTAGGGCGCGAATATTTGCGATACGATAGTTTCGCCCAGAGTCGGCGTTACTCCAACGGTAAAACGTTGTATGCTATTCCGGCTGTCTTCGATTGCCTGT
>DCFS01000323.1:0-7581 GCA_002319875.1 Treponema sp. UBA1798
GTTGACAAAAAGGCCTGTTATATTCATCTTCGCAGTGTGCAGGCATGACTGAAACCGGGCTGGAATATCTGGCCATACAGCTTATGATGATTCCGAAAGAAAAACTGACGAAACATAATCCGTTCCTGACAACCGATAACAGCATAATATATCTGTTGAAAAAATATGAAGAAGCACTGAGAAAAACATTCAAAATATTTACGGATATAATGAATCCCCGGTATATTGACTGCTATATTGAACTGCCCAAAAATGAACTGATCGGGTACGGCAGTACTGTTTATTCGGAAGGGGCTGGTCAACTCATGGAAAATACAATTCATTTTGAACTTTTTTCAAAAGAGCGGCTGCTGACGGACGGCTCTTTTTATCTCGTGGAAAACAAAGACCGGAATAAGTTTTATGATCCTGAGACAATTACAAAAACACTGCTTGATTCGGGCGTTATACCGGAAGCGGACAAAAAAAAATATTTTGCCTATACGGATGATTCTGTCCTGACTAAACAAGAATTGATGAATTATTATAAGACCTCGACACAATTTAAGAATGCAGTGTCGCACCATATCAGCGAATGGGCAGATATCAGTTTTTCAGACAGTGATATAAAACACTGCTACGCACAGAAGGGATATGCGACGCTTAAGAATGGAAAAAAAGAACAGAAAAGCGTTGCAGTAAAAGAATTTATCAATGATGAATACAAAGCTTTTACCTGGTTTGACAATACGGTTTTTCCTGACAGAGAGTTCTCTGATCTTACAGCCTTCTTTTATCATCCGACCCGTTTTCTGGAATATGTAAGCAATAAGCAGTGAATGAATATTCTCCGACAACAAGATGTGGTACTGCCGTATATCCTGTTTAACAGCGCTGCTCCCGCTGATACAATATCGGTATCAGCGGAGCAGACGGTATATTATTATTTTAGTTACTGCTACCGGATTTTTTTTCCTCTTCGAATGACCTGCCGTACATTTGCCAATGTACTTACCTGTTTCAGAGGATTGCCCTCTACAACGATACAGTCGGCATCATAACCTTCCGTAATCTGACCCGTTTTTCGCGACATAAGCTCTCCCGCATATACGGTGACACCTTTGAGCGCTTCTTTTATATTCATTCCCAAATCAACTGCATACATAACGTCCCGATAGAGTAACCCGTGATATGCATCGGAGCCGATAACTATTTTCGGATGGGCTGCTATTAATTGCGAAAGTCTTTTCATCACCTCATTACGAGTCTTCCGTACATTTTCAGCATGTAACGGCGGACAAAGCGGCAGCCGTGAATCATCCATAAAGACTCCGGGGGTAAGGCATACGGTTGAATTGTATTTTAATATAAGATCTATATCTTTTTCGTCTGCCCAGTAACAGTGATCAAGAACGTCTATTCCCTCTTCTGTACAATACTGTAAACCAAGACCTCCGAGGCAGTGGGAACTCGTCTTCAGGCCACAGGCCTTTGCTTCTTGTACTACAGTCCGGACTTCTTCCCGGGACAAGAAACACTGAATCGTGGTACCGTCGACAGGAGGTGTCCCGGGTGTAATAAAAATTTTCAGCCAATCGGTCTGATGAAATATATTTTCTCTGGATTGGCGTCTGAATTCCTCCGGTCCGGAGAAACCTATTCCCACGTATCCGTGTCCATGCAGACCTTTCATGCCAATGCCTGCTACCTGCATCCATGGTGCATCGAGTTGTCCTGCCTTTTCAAGATTTCTAAGAAGAACATCAATATAGTATCTGTCCCCAAGGCAGCGTAACCCGGTAATTCCGGCCTGCAGATCATCTGCGGCAGATTTCAGCGCACGTACCGTCTGGTTCGCTTCGGGATCTTCCATCATAGCCAGATGACCGGGAATTCTGGCATCAAGTGCAAGATGCGTATGGCAATCTATCAGCCCCGGCATGAGGGTTTCTTTATCCTGCAGTACAATATCTGCCTGATTTTTTGTTCCATTGCCGATGGAAACAAACTTTCCATTTTCGATTATGACTATCTGGTTCTTTTTCGCTTCCAACGCCTCTCCGGCAAGCATGGATGGCGCAAACAGGATTTGTTTCATTTCAGGATTTTTCCCCTTTTCATTTTTTTTACAATTACAGGCCACAAGAATGAAACTACAATAAAAAGTGTAAATAGATCTGTTAATGGCCGGGTAAATATCATCAGAAAATTGGAATACATAGTTCCTGTTAATGTTATAGCTTCTTCCAGCATCGGACCAAGCAGTAATGCCAGCGCAACCGGTGACAACGGATAATCGTATTTGACCATAAAGTATCCTGCTATACCGGCGATAAACATGGTAATGACATCCATGATATTCTGCTGTATAGAATAAGAACCAACAATAGCAAGTACGACAATAACAGTGATCAGTACCTGTTTCGGTATAAGCAGAATTTTTCCTGCAATTTTACAGAAAAGCATACCAATGAAAAAAAGCAGCAGATTGATGACGGCAAATCCGCAAAGTAAGGTATATACTTCACTTGCATGCTGAATGAACAATAGCGGACCCGGCCGCAATCCATGAATTATCATCGCCCCCAGAAATATGGCAGCCGGTGCTGAGCCGGGAATGCCAAGCGTAAGTAATGGTATCAGGGAGCCACCTGTAACCCCGTTGTTAGCCGTTTCTGAAGCAATAATTCCTTCAGGATTTCCATGACCAAAAAGTTCCGGAGTCTTACTTCTTTTTTTTGCTTCGTTGTATGACAGAAAAGATGCTATATCCGGGCCTGCTGCCGGAATTATACCGATAATAATACCTATCACGGTAGAGCAAAGCAGATTCCAGAGATTATTTTCTATAATCTTCCACGGAAGTTTTATATGGCTGACTGTTGAAATCTTTTTGTTGTCCTGATTCATATTCTGGATCATGTTAAAAACTTCAGGAAGGCTGAACAAACCGATCAGGACCGCAACGACATTAAGTCCTCCTGCAAGCTGATAATTCCCGAATGTAAATCTCGGAAATCCGAGTATCGGATCCTGCCCGACTGTTGCAAGGACTAGGGCTACGAGGCATACCAGTAGCCCTTTGGCAAGGTTCCCTTCAGAAAGCATTGAAACGACGCTTAAACCAAAAATCGCTATCATCATCTGCTCCGGCGGGCCGACTCTCATTGCAATGACGGCCAGGAGCGGAGCACAAAAAAGTAATGCTATAGAGGAACCAAGGCCACCAATGGCGGATGCAAAGGTTACCAGCGCTAAAGCTTTGCCGCCTTCTCCTTTTTCCAGCATAGCACGGCCATCCATAGCAGTCGGTACGCTTGCCGGTGTTCCCGGAATTCCTACAAGAACAGCAGGTATCGAACCTCCATATACGGCCCCACAATAAATACCGGAAAGAAGCAGCATCGCTGCTCCGGGGCCAAGAATATAAGAAAAGGGAACAAATACGGCAACTCCCATAGTTGCACTGAATCCCGGTAAGGCTCCAAAAATAATACCAATAACGATGCCCAGTATCATGAAAATGAAGTTCACACCTGTGAAGACTCCGGCAAATCCTAATATGATATTCTGTAACATATATTCCCCTATAAATTCAATGAAAACCAACAACCTGCGGGTAGTAATACAGAAAGTATCCGGTTGAATAAAAAATACATCAAAAGCGTTAATACAGCCGGATAGATAACGAGCAGTTTTATATTTCTGACTTTGAGAAACCACAAAGCTCCATACAGAAATACAAGGGTAGCCAGAATATAACCGATTTTTCCTAAGAGAAAAATGTATGCAGCAATCATCAGAACGAGAACACAACAGGCAAATAGAACTGATTTATCAGTTGATTGTTCCTTTTTTTGTTTTGACGCAAGCAGATAGATACAGAAAAGAAAACTGGCTATAATAAGCGTCATCGGATAGATCCGCCCTTCCATCGGAATACCCGGTAACTGGATAGTAAACGCGACCAACAAAACGACGATACATAAAACAAAAAGCCTGTTTCCTGTTATTTTTCTTAAACTCATAATATACCTTTAATAAGGTCCGGTTTTGTCTCCGGACCTGAATACGCTTCGTATTGGAACAGTTACTGCTTTGCTTCAGTAATCAGTTTCTTATATGCTTCATGAGAAGTATTGAAATAGTTCTTAAATAAAGTATAGGGCATATAATTACGGAAAGAACCGGCCTTCAGTACTTCAACCTGGTAATCCGGATTATTCATAACCTTGTTGAGCGCTGCATCCATCTTGACAAGAATGTCTTCGGGAATACCGGCAGGACCTACAATAGCGCGCCACATTGTATGTTCAAAGTTGAAGCCGGATTCTTTTATTGTAGGAATATCGGGCGTGAGTTCAAAGCGACTGTCAGAAGAAATTGCGAGCGGCACGATATTTCCTGCCTGAATCTGGGCAAGAGCTTCACTGACGAAAGGGACACCAACATCACAATTATCTCCGGCAACTGCAGTTACTGCTAATGCCCCGCTTTGAAATACCATTCGTTTGAATTTAATACCAGCCTGGGATTCCAGCTTTAGTCTGAGGAAATCATGACTTGACCATGCTCCTCCAAGACCAAACGTTATAGTTCCCGGAGCAGACTTTGCCTTTTCAATCAATTGCTGAATACTTTTAATTCCTGATTTTTTAGAAACGATTATGATATGAGGATCTGAAGCAAACATACAGACTGGCGAAAATGAAGTATTATCGTAAGTAACTCCCTGAAACAGAAGTTTCCCGTTACTCATATTGCAGTCTCCGTATCCAAAAGTATATCCATCAGGTTTTGCATCTGCAATAGCAGTGAAACCTATCGTTCCGCTTCCACCGGTAATATTCTGGACTACGATCGTTTGTCCCAATTCTTTTTCCAGGTATTTGGTAATCAGCCGGATCGTGATATCGGCTCCGCCTCCTGCTCCGTATGGTACAATGAATTTTATTGTACCGGTAGGCCATGTGGGTGTTTTTGATGCAAGTTCCTTTTGTCCATCTCCAAACAGCAAAGATGAACATCCTAAAGCAGCAATAAGCAGCAAACTTAAAATTCTTTTCATTAAAAATTCCTCCTAAGAATAAAACAAACAATACGCCTTTGTTTTTCAGCATATCCCTTATAATATGGGAAAGCCTATACCTGCCTTCCCTTGCATCCACCGACCTCCTTCTTCCTTATTTATTTTTTCATATGTGTCGCCATTTTTGAAACCATTTTAACCGCATTCTCAAAAGCCGTAGTTTTTACAATACCTGTTCCTGCAATATCGTATGCTGTCCCGTGTGCACAGGTCGCAACAGGAACCGGCATCCCGCCTGCAATCGTTATGCCCTGATCGAATCCTTTCAGTTTCAGGGCTATCTGTCCCTGATCATGATACATCGTTACAACTCCGTCAAATTCTCCGTTAAAAGCTTTTATAAACGTAATATCGGATGAATATGGTCCGGTGGCGTCGATGCCTGATTTTTGTACAAGTTCAATAGCAGGAGTAATAATGTCGATTTCTTCCCTCCCGCATCTGCCGTTTTCTCCGCAATGCGGATTCAGTGCGCATAATGCTATTCTCGGCTGCTGAATACCGCTGTTTTTCAATGCGGAATTGCATAATTGTGTCGCGCCGACGATTTTTCCGATAGTCAGTTCGTTACTGACGTCCCGTATGGGAATATGGCTTGTCGTACGGGTTGTCCATAAGTTTCCTACGACATTGATTTCCCCAAAAGAGCCGGTACAATTAAACAGGTGTGCCATATAATGATGTTCGCTTTCAAATTTGCAGCCTGCATCTTTCATGGCTGCTTTGTTAAGCGGGACAAAACAGAACCCTTCGATTTTTTTATTTTTTGAAAGTTCGACGGCGAGTTTCAGCATGTCAAGGCACGCCTTTCCTGATTTTGTACTTAAGCGGCCGAACGGGACCTCCGCCGGATCCAGATTTTTCTGATCAAGCAGCGGATAAATACTGTTTTCCCAGTTAATTTGTGATATGGAGTCTGTCACACAGACCGTATTTTTTATTCCGGTTATTTCACAGGCACGGGCGAATATCCGTGCATCACCGATTATAATCGGCCTGCAATATGCATCGAAAAAATTCTGTGAAACAAGTTTTGCTACGATTTCAGGGCCTACACCAGCTGCATCACCCATAAGAATCCCGATTATTGGTTTATCATTCATATGTACATCCTTCCATTTTTATTCGTGCGGAGGCTTTAATACCCTGCCCTCTGGGGCGTAATAGAGGAAATTAAACCTTGGCCGCAATACCTTTAGAGAACTACATCCGCCGCGGCGTGCGGCGGAGTTGTTGTTTCTGGAATTAATGCAATGTTTGTGCCAAGGTTTTATTTACTATCCGCGTAATGTCTGTTTTTATTATCCAATAGAGCTTTATTCATTGCGTTACAAATAATAAAAAATATTTCTCCTTTCTTCTGCCGGCAGATACCTCTGCAAAGCCCGGGGCCATACCAATATAACGGATGTTTCAAATATCCGTTTTTGGAACAACTAAATGTAACATATGAAAAGAAAGCAAGGCTGCAATTCTTCTGAACTCAGGGAGAAATCAGAGATTTTCTTGACTTTTACAACTTTTGGAGTACACTTTTGAAACTAAAGAGGAATATATGAACCGTATTGCTTTAATTTATACTGTAAAATCTGTTTTGGATACGTTTGTTCCGCAGCTGCAGCCGTATTTGCCCGGTGATATGAAATATCATAATCTGTTTGACGATTTTCTTGCATCGGATCCCAATGAAACGGGGACGTTTTCCGTTGAAAACAGAAACAGATTATTTAACGATATCAGAAATTGTGAACTGACCGGTGCCGGCCTTATAGTGGTTACCTGTTCAACCCTGACACCGGCAGTAGCTCTGATAAGGCCATTCATCAATGTACCGGTAATTGCTATTGACGATGCCATGTGCAGCAGGGCTGTTACGTATGGACCAAGGATTCGTGTGGTTGCTACTGCGCGGAGTACCGTTGAACCGACAGTTACTCATATAGCGCAGGAGGCTGAAAAAGCCGGTCTGAAAAATGTCACGATAGACCCGTCTTATAATGATGAAGCCTTTGCTGCAATGAAAAAAGGGGACATGAAAACGCATGATACCCTTGTTCTGAATACTGTAAAGAACATAAAAGGATACGATGTCGTAGTCCTGGCCCAGGCGTCGATGGCACATCTTGAAAAGCAGGCTGCTGCCGTATGCGGTCTGCCTGTGCTCAGTTCTCCGGAACTTTGCAGAAAGGCTATCGTAGCAGCTTTGTCCGGCAAAGGTATGGACTGTTCAATGTCCGGGCTATGATCAGAGTCTTTCCCTTCTCCCGTGGAATAGTGATCTGTCTACCGTGCGCAATAACTGACGCTTCCGTATAGAGTACCTGCCGGTTTTTTCAGGCTTAATCATTACACTTATGAAGCTTAATCATTACGATTATAAGGCTTAATCGTAATGATTGTGTAACTTAAGCGTAATGATTATGACTATTAAGTGTAATGATTAAGGATCATAATCATTACACTTGTGTACATTAAGCGTAATGATTAAGCGGCAGCTGTCCGGGAGTTGTCCG
>DCFS01000323.1:7931-12876 GCA_002319875.1 Treponema sp. UBA1798
TTCTGCCCGGATTCCGGCCTTCCGGTTTTTCTGTGATGATATATTTGACGGAATATCAATTTTGACTATATGATAGTCCGGTTATGACAAAGATATTTTTTATTATCCCGTATGATGAAATTGCCGGATTATTTAAAAAAGAAGCTGCTTCATATAAGGTTCCGAACATTTCAATGGAATTTGAACATATTTACGGTACCGATTATAAAAAAATTTCATCAATTGACGCAGATATAATCGTAGCGAGGGGTATTACATCACTGGCTGCACAAAAATACCATCCTGATAAACAGATAATTCATATTCCTCAAAGTGCGGGCGATTTCCTTGAGGCTGTTTACAGATGCAGGCAGATCGCCGACGGTCCGGTCGGAATACTGGCCGGCAGTTCTTCTGTGTGCAACGCCGATTATGTTTCCGAGCTGACAGGGCAGAAAGTTTATATATATACGGCGCTGACACAGAATGACGTAAGGGACGGAATAACATTGCTTCGCGGTAAAGGGTGTACAACATTTATCGGCGGAATGACTATGGTGCGTGTCTGCGAAGAACGTAAATACCGGTATGTCCATGTAAAAACCGGAGAACATGCAGTCAAGGATGCCATTGCCCGTGCTGTTTCTTCCGCTGTTGCCCTTGAAAATGAAAAAATCAGGGGAAATCTTTTTTTTGCACTGTTGAATAACAGTGATGACGCTCTGGCAGCTGTTGACAGTACGGGGGAAATAATTGTCCGTAATGAAAATGCAGAAAAGCTTGGAATATCTCAGGAAACGATTTACGAATTGCTGAAAAAATCTCCTCAGATGTCCGGATCTTATCTGGAAAACACAAACCATTTTTTATGGAAGATTAACGGGATACAGGTATTTATAACATCCCAGCCGGTTATGGTTGAAAAATCCGGGTATGTCACACTGCTGACGATCCATCGGGTCGATCATATTCAGCGGGAAGAAAGTGAAATCAGGAAAGAACTGGCAAAAAAAGGTCTGATAGCTCATTATACGTTTGATGATATCCTTACCCAAAGTCCTGCGATGCAGGCATGCATCGAAAAAGCAAAAAGGTACAGCCGCGTCGAAGGTTCAATTCTTATAATCGGAGAAACCGGTACCGGTAAGGAAATTTTCGCACAGAGCATCCATAATGCTTCCGACCGGAAAAATGAACCGTTCGTCGCTGTAAACTGTGCAGCTTTGTCCGAGCAGTTGCTTGAAAGTGAATTGTTCGGATATGTTCCCGGCGCCTTTACCGGTGCCGATAAGGCCGGGAAAAGTGGTCTGTTTGAACTCGCACATCAGGGAACACTGTTCCTTGATGAAATAGGGGAAATGCCCTGTTTCCTTCAGGCAAAACTGCTGAGGGTGCTGCAGGAACACGAAGTACGGAGAATAGGCGGTGATTCCGTTATTCCTGTTGACGTCCGCGTTATCAGTGCGACTAATGTGAATATTATCGAGAGAATAAAGAACGGACAATTCAGGCTTGACCTCTTTTACCGGCTCGGACTGTTTACGATAAAACTTTTACCGCTGAGAAGCAGGGTAAACGACATTCCGCTGTTATTCAGGAATTTTGTAATCAGCTTTAACGAAGGCAGAAATGTCCCTGAATTTACGGAAGACGCGATGACCGTACTGAAAAATTATTCATGGCCGGGAAACGTCAGGGAACTGCAGAACTGTGCAAAGCGGCTTTCTGTCCTTAATTCCGCAAAAGTCGTAAAAGCTGACGATATCGAAAAACTGGAAATTGATTTTTCCGAACTGTATACATCCTCCATTGCTGATGAAACAAAGCAGAAATTCACTTCGTCCGAGTTGTACCGGATGTACCAGGAAAGCGGGCTTTCGAAAGAGGCTTTCGCAAAGAAAATGCATATGAGCCGGACTACCATCTGGCGGAAATTTGCCGAAATTGAAAAATAGGCCGGTCTGCAGCAGTCACTGATTTTGTTTCAAACGTTTCCTTTTTGTTTCATCGTTCTGTTTCAGCAACGATCATCATGAAACGGACATAAACCGGTTTGCAACGGGAATATACATAACCATGCTGTTTTATAAAAAATATTTTGATATATTACCAGCTGTTATAAAAATATACTTCCAAAAAAACTCTAAGTACCGGAGGTTTGTCCAGGTTGGCACAGAGCTTGCGTATATACGATTACAAATAGTAGTGGAGGAATGTATATATGGGAAGCATGGCGGAATACTTGCTTGATGAACCGGAGAAAGCTTTTAATGCAGCAGAACTTGCCGTATTGGCAGCTTACTTCAGACGTGAAATGTTCACAGTATTACATGAGCGCGGGACCGGACATTGGGGCGGAGCTGCATCCAGTATAGAACTTACGACTGCATTATATTTCAACAGACTGCATATAAATCCCTGTGATGTCCGCTGGCAGGGCAGAGACAGATTTATATTAAGTAAAGGCCATGCATCCGTTAATCTTTATACCGTACTGGCGCACAGGGGCTTTTTTCCTGCAGAAGATGTTCACACATTCAGAACGCTCGGATCATATTTACAGGGGCATCCCTGCATGGCAAAGATTCCCGGTGTCGATATGTCTACCGGCGCTTTGGGACATGGCCTGTCGGCGGGATTAGGCATGGCTCTGGCGGCAAAACTTTCCGGCAGAAAGTACTGGACATATGTTATGACCGGAGAAGGCTGTCTTGATGAAGGCCAGAGCTGGGAAGCTCTGATGATGGCGTCAAAATACAAACCGGCAGGACTGGTACTGCTTGTCGATTATAATAAAGTCCAGCTGGATGGTACTGAAGCCGAAATCATGCCGCTTACGCCTTTAAAAGAAAAGCTCAGGGCCTTCGGCTGGAATGTCTGTCCCTCGGATTTTGACGGTAACAGTACTGTTGATATACTGTCATCGTTCAGATGGCTTGACGGCGATGAAATATGGCCGAAGGCTGTTGTTTATGATACGGTAAAAGGTAAGGGAGTTTCGTTTACGGAAGGGAGAAACACGTGGCATGGAGCCGTAATAACTGATGACGCGTATGCCAGAGGTATTGTTGAACTGAATGCCGATCTGGAAAAAAAGGAGGCCGCATTATGAGCATGGCAATGCGTGACGCATTTGGTAAAAAACTTGAAAGCCTTGGCGCTGTTCATCCGGAACTCGTCGTTCTGGACGCTGATGTGTCTTCTTCAACAAAAAGTATTTATTTCAAGCAAACGTATCCTGACAGGTTTTTTAACTGCGGTGTTGCAGAGGGAAATATGGTTGGTGTCGCGGCGGGCCTCGCGTCCTGCGGATATCATCCGGTCGTCAATGCCTTTTCCATTTTTCTGGCGTTAAAAGGAACCGATCAGATCCGCAACGATCTTTGTTATAACGGGCTTCCGGTAATTCTTGCAGGAGCATACGGCGGACTGTCTGATTCCTTTGACGGCGCAAGCCACCAGTCAATTACCGACATTGCAATTATGCGGTCGATGCCCGGTATGGAAGTAATCGTTCCCGGTGATTCTCTTCAGGCGGAGCAGGCGCTCGAATATGCTTTGACACGGAGTTCTCCGGTATATATCCGCCTCAACAGAAACGAAATGCCGGAACTTCCTGCAGCAGGTAATTTTTCTTCCGGAAAAGTAATTGTCTGCAGGGAAGGAAAGGATGTTACGATAGCAGCGAACGGTATTACGGCCACTTTTGCAAATGAAGCCGCCCGTGCACTGGAGCAGCAGGGAATATCGGCCGAAGTGCTTTCCGTACCGTTTGTAAAACCGCTTGATGCGGCCGGACTTGAAAAAAGCGTACGCAGGACGGGTGCTCTGGTGACAGTGGAGGAACATACTCTGTGCGGCGGTTTTGCCGGTGCAGTATGTGAAGCGTTTATGAAAAATCACGTGCAATGCAGGTTCAAGGCAATCGGTATTGAAGATACTTTCACAGAGACGGGCGCGTATATCCCGTTACTGGAAAAATACGGCATAAGTTCAAAAAATATAGAAAAACAGATTATTACATTACTTGGGAAACAGCCGTCTTAAGGTGTTTTCAGGTGATAGAGGAGTTTTAGAATGAAAGATTCAATTCACAAGTATTTTCAGGTCGGTACCATTCTCTGGATGAGTTATCCGGATTCGGCTGTACTCGATGCAGTAAAAAAAGTTACCTCCGATGATTTTTTTGATGCGCTTGAAGTAACGCAGAATAAAGATGAGAAAAGCCGTGCTATGGAAAAACAGCTGCTTGAGCAGTCTCATTTGAAAGTCTGTTACGGGGCACAGCCGAGGCTGCTCGGTCCGAAGCTGAATCCGAACGATATTGATGAAGCGGGCAGGGTGAAAGCGGAACAGACACTTCTGGAAGCGATAGATGAGGCGGAATATTTCGGCGCAAAAGGGATTGCATTCCTTGCAGGTAAATGGCAGGAGGAAACGAAAGAGAAAGCTTATACCCAGCTGCTGAAGACGACGGGCAATCTGTGTACCTATGCGGCAAAAAAAGGAATGAATATTGAACTTGAAGTGTTTGACTATGATGTGGATAAGGCCTCTTTGATAGGTCCTGCACCGCTTGCGGCCCGTTTCGCATCCGATATGCGTATGCGCCATTCCAATTTCGGTCTGCTTGTTGACCTTTCTCATTTTCCGATCACTCATGAAAATTCTCATCAGGTTATCGGTACCTGCCGTCCGTATATCACGCACTTTCATATCGGGAACGCTGTCGCTGTTCCCGGATGCGAAGGATATGGAGATCTCCACCAGCGTTTCGGATTCCCGAATGGAACAAACGATACGGATGAACTGCTGGACTTCTTCCGGGAGTTGAAGGCTAATGGATTCTTTACGCCCGAAAACCCCTATGTGCTGTCTTTTGAGGTAAAACCGTGGAAAGATGAGAATGAGGATATTATCGTTGCAAATACAAAACGGGTGATAAACAGGGCGTGGGCGCTGCTTG
>DCFS01000270.1:0-1308 GCA_002319875.1 Treponema sp. UBA1798
TGGACTGAGGCCGTTATTCGTTTCGCTGCCTATGGAAAGCCCGTGGCCTGAGCCGAACACGCAATGAGTAATATAAATATTTTTACACGGGCGAAGTGAAGATTTTACGGCGATATTATCATCTCCCGTACTGATATCGCAATGGTCTATGAATACCGTATCCGACGAAGACGGATCTATACCATCTGTATTCGGAGCGTCGGACGGATTTCTGATTGTAATATTATAGAAGACAACATTCTTACAACGGGCAGGCTGCAGATTGAACTTCGGTGCGTTCCGGATTGTAATATCCCTGACAATAATTCCGGTACAGTTTGAAAAATAAATCAGCTTCTGCATCCGGTTGTCTGTTTTTGCATGCTGCTGATAATACGTCCACCAGTCATTTCCGTTGCCGTCGATTATTCCGCCGCCGGAAATCCCCGTATGCTCCGCGCCGTCAGCTGAAATAAAAGGAGCTGGTTTGCCATCATGGTCCGGGTAGTTCTGCCTGGGTACGGCCTTAAGCGTCGTCCCGCTTTCAATTTTCAGATACACATTGCTTTTTAATACAAGGGGAGAAGATAAAACCACACCGCCGCACTTCAGCGCAACGATACCGCCTTTTTTCGAACAGGAATCGACCGCCTTCTGTATTGCCGCAGCATTGTCGGTCACCTCATCATTTACGAGTTCCGGTATAACAGCCCCGGAGTCGTCTGATGTGTCACCGGGTATATCTGCCGGAGGAAGAGGAGGAACCTCTTCAAGCCCGATGGAGCCGGGAGCCACAGCATTATTCATAACACCCGCATTTTCCTGCGGCACACAAGCAGAATCTGCCATAAAAGCGATACACAAAAACGCAAACGGTAACAAAACTATTCTTTTCATATTCAAGACGCTCCCCATAAAAAACTATCACACAGGGACAGCGATGTACAGACAGCGGCGGGTAATTGAACCTGCAGGCACCCCTGAAGTTGCAAATTCTGTAGTAAGGGGATATAATCAATAATACCGATCCCGGGATCTGGATATATTGTCTTCTAAAAAGATATTTATTGTGCAGCTGTTTTTTGCTGCCGTGTATACCGGACAGGTTCCTGTGATAAACGAACGGGGTACTGCATCCCCTCACCTTTGCCGTACCGCCAGTTAAATAAGCAAAATTCATCAGTGATAGCAGAGCAGCGCATCAGTGATGTAACGGAATTTTACCAGTGATAAGTTTATATTTTATCAGCGATGGAATTCCGTTTTATCACTGATAAAATATATTTCGAACAGCGATGAAACAGTAACATCCCCGGCACCCGGAGTTCT
>DCFS01000270.1:1722-4770 GCA_002319875.1 Treponema sp. UBA1798
CGTCCGCGCGCGTTATACGGGGTATAAATCTCTGGTATAATAAAACAGATTATGATCAGTTTAAGTCTTTTAGAAGAAAATGATTTTTCAAAAATCGTTGCATGGAACAGAAATAAACCGATTCAGAAATTAAAGATGACTTTAAGGCTTTTTCTTCTGTATCACAAGGCTTAGTTAAGCTGCTATCCTGTCACTATTTATGCAACAGGTACTATCTTCCAACCACGCTGGAGCAAAGCCGTTGTGTAGCGAAATCGGAAGAATTGAAGCGATCTGATGAGTTTAAAGGATGCAGTCAGTGATAAAAAAAATGAAGCAGGACCATTTTATCAAAGCGCATTTATTTCACTTTCGAGTTGTTTAATATACTGCATAAGTGTGGTGTAATCCGGTCGGATGCCATATATCATTTCTCTCATTTTTTTGTAATCACTTTCGAGCGTTTTCATGCTGTGTGCCGGTGGCATGAGACAAAAGGTACCGGGTCTGGCTTCATCATATTTTGCCCAGCCTCTCGGATAAAACTTCTTTTTGAAGTCAACAACATGTTGTAATAATGTAATATCGGCAAAGGCTTTCTTTTTGATATCCGAATGGGCAAGGCAATATAAGTCATAATAATGTCGGGAATACCGGAGTGGCATCATTGATGTGTCAGGGCGATGCGCTTCGTGGTGCAGAATGGTTGCTTTTTCCCAGAAAGTCCGCTCCGGAAGTACGGTGAGGATCTTTGTTGATTTCTGCACAAACGTCTGTGGATACAGTTCTGCGCTGTATGGAATTATTTCGACTTCTTTTGCCGGAGTCCAGGCAGCAAGAGGTCCTATTTCGAGCCGGATTGCCTGCAAAATGGAAATCGAGTCAAATATATGAGGATAATTAAAATTAATGGTCTGTGGATCCGCTGCATCGACAGCTATATCCGCCGTAAAATCCAGTATATTCGAAAAATCGTCTCTGATCCTTGGTGTGAGCGTATCACGTATGAATATTTCCGCCTGTACATTTGCTTTTTTATTAAACAGATCCTGCTGCTTATTACTCCTGTCCTGCCATGGTTCATTCATTTCATACCCCAGAATCCGCCAGTCAAGAATCAAGTCTATATCCTCTGAAAACCGCTCGATAATGTGCCATGCCTTTGAAAGACTTGTACCACCCTTAAATGTGAATACATCCTTATAGGGGCATTTATAAAAAAGATAATCAAGCATGAGACACACCCAGAAATCCTTTTCTACGATGGCTTCATTCAGGTGCATTTTTGCTGCTGTATTACGGAATAAGGCGCGACGGCCATCTGCAGAAAGTTTTGCTATTCTGTACATAGTATTTTCTCGCCACAGATTCTTTTTACGGCCCGGATAATCCATTGAGACGCCGTACGGGTCTCTTCAAGCAATTTCTTTTTTTCGTCGGTGGTTATCTGTTGCTGTATTTTAGCCAGCAGACTGTCAGTTGCCTGATCCTTTCCCAGTGTTTTGAGAGCCTGAATGACAAGTACCGTTTTTTCAGACATCCCGGTGAGTTCTCTGTTTGCCCGGTGTTTGAATTCTATCGTATTTGATTCTATGGTATATTTTTTGTAAGGTCCATCGCTTACAAACGACCATGTCGAGCTTACTTGTGTAGAAAGCCCCAGCATATTAAGTGCCGTATTACCGCTTGGAGAAATAGTCCAGTTATACGTTCGGGCAATGGTCTGTGCTGCCTGATATATATCTGCTGTTTCATATTCATTGAGGAAAGAACTGTATATTGGCTTATCATATATCCCGCGTGCAATCCGGCGGATAGAACCTTTTTCCGCAAGGCGTTTGAGATTCTGACGGACAACCGTATTGTCAGCAACATCACCGAAATCCCGTGCGGTAAAAATCATGCCCGGTTTTTTTAGTGAGATGAGTTTTTGAATCCGGGCGGTTATTGTTGACTCTGCCACTTTAAACACCTCGCTTGTCACAAAAAATATATACTTTTTGTGACACAATGACAAGGAAAGATTCCGGGTATCAGAGCCTCTTTGTCCTGATATTCCGGTCGGTTTCCAAAGGAAAAGCAGGTAGTCCTCTATCCCCAATCCTGTTTCCGCCTGCCACCCACACCGTATAGCACCATTATAAAAATATCCAACAGCTCTGTTAAAATTCTGCTTTGGGGATGCGGACAAAATCCTGTACATTAATAGTCATCAGGAGGTTGTTCATGTACACAAGGGAAGATCGAAAGCGGGCGTTGAACTCTGGCTGAAGTACGATAAAGGTGCGACGGCAGTAACGAACGAATTGGGATATCCCTGTACCAAAATACTGAAAATTTGGCATAAGGACTTCATCCCGGTATGATGGTATGCTGAATCGTATCTCTGGTATAATAAAACAGATTATGATCAGTTTAAGTCTTTTAGAAGAAAATGATTTTTCAAAAATCGTTGCATGGAACAGAAATAAACCGCCTCAGTTTATCCGGCAATGGTCAGGTACGGCATACACCGCCCCGCTGTCCGCCGGACAAATACGGATACGCCACAAAGCGGAGGATATAAACAAGCCGGGGTCAAACAGCTTTTCCTACAGGATAGAATATGATAACAGGGTCATCGGCTGTATTGATCTGGTACATATAAACAGAATAAAACAGAAAGCTACTATTGCGCATCTGCTTATCGGAAATAAAAGTGACAGAGGAAAAGGATACGGCGGCCAGGCAATCCGGGAAATCATGAAAATTGCTGTTCAGGAATTCGGCATGAGGTCATTATGCCTCTATGTATATGACTATAATGAACAGGCAATACAGTGTTATATGAATACCGGATTCCGGATAAAGGAAAAGTTCTTAAAAGCGGCGGTCCTTCCGTCAGGGAAACCGGCAGCATGTTACTATATGGTCAATAATACACTGACTGATACGGGTATCAATCCGTGCACAGGTAATGATACCCTCCGCCGGAATATTGACAACAAGCTTTTTTTTCAGTAGCCTTCTGTTAAGTCTATTACAAGGGTATGGAGGTATTACATGTTAAAAAGGAAACTGGTTGTGCTG
>DCFS01000270.1:5156-5595 GCA_002319875.1 Treponema sp. UBA1798
GTAACGCTGAACGGTATTTCATCAAACCAGCTTTTTGCCATTACATTCGGGACTCTCGGTTATAAAGAAAATGCCCAGATCGGTATGGCAGCAACAAATACATTCATAGCTGAAAATCTTGATGCTCTTGCAGGGGATATTGCAAAAGGAAATGGAGAATATATCGACACGCTTTCTTCAATGCTGAACGTTTCCGATACAGTCGCTTTCAAAACTTCCCTCCAGAAAAATTTTACAGAGATATTTTCATCTCCGGATGTCTCCGCTGCCGAAGTAAGTGCGAAAATCTATTCTTTAGTTATCTAGGGTGAACAGCTGTTTCACTAAAAACGGGTACGGCCGGATGGCTGTACCCGTTTTGCTTATATGTTTATCTTTGCTCTCCCGTCCTGCCTTCACAGAAGAAATGCCGGATCTTTCTGCCATTCTCGAAAAAGCA
>DCFS01000333.1:0-1415 GCA_002319875.1 Treponema sp. UBA1798
GACTGTTGAACATGTATATAAATCATTCGGCATTACCATGCACGCCTTCTATTGTACTGTGCTGAGTGGTAGTTTGACGCTAAAAGAACATCTTGGTTCAAAGTGGCTGCCCCGATCGGAACTTGAGCAGGTTGACTGGGCCGCCGCCGATATTGCCGTTATGAAGGCTGTGTCGGCAGGAAATAATATACATGCATGATAGTGTCACCCGCTGTTCTGGTTTGTGCGTCAGGTTTATTATCCGGGCAGCACAGCTGCAATAACGGGTATGCCGGTTACCGGTCTATACGGTACGCAGCTGCAATATCCGCCGATTCTGTTTCCTGTTTCGCCTTGTTTCCGGCATGGACGGCAGACGGATGGTTCAGCGGTGCGTGCGTTATCATTGAAGCGGCGCGGTCGAATGTTTTCTGTACAAGGAGCGCCTCGTCTCTGCTGAGTGCTGCGCGCGAAAGAATCTCAGACCACAGTTCACTCATGTTATCCCTGCCGCAGTATGAGAAAAAGCCTATCTGCTGAAGGTCATCAAGTATGCAGCCGACAATCTGTCCGGCTTCTGACCGGGAGACTGTTTTGCGCCCGTTGGGGTGCGGTACGATTCCCGAGCGGAAAAGTTCATAGCATATGATTTGTACTGCATGGCTCAGATTGAACGAGCCGAATTCCGCACTGGACGGAATCGTCACGCCGAAATCGCACGACTCGATTTCTTCGTCGGTAAGGCCTGCCTGTTCGTTGCCGAATATAACGGCTGCTTTTGCGTTGTCTCCTGCAGAATCGGTAGCGTTACCGACAATCTGCACGAGTTCTTCCGGCAGCAGCAGCGTTCCTTTGCGTTTTTTGCCTTTTCTGCGTGTAGTTCCTGCGGCAAGACAGCAGTCGGCTGTGGCTTCCGCAATGGTATTAAAATATGCAGCCCTGTCGAAAATGTATCCTGCATGGATTGCAAGCCGGTATACCGCATCGCTGTCCATTTCATTTTTTTTCGTTCCGACAATCCGGAGTGTATGGATACCGCAGTTTGCCATGGCCCGGCACACGGCTCCGATATTGCGGCTTTCTCCGGGCCGGTCAAGTACGATCACAACGTTGTCAAGATTCATGGAAGCATTGTACGTACAAGGGGCCGGTTTGTTAATAGCTTTGCTGTTTGTACTTTCTTGCCTGGCATAATTTAAGGAATGTGAACGGCCTTTTGAAAAAGATCAGAGATGCACATATACAAATGTTCATAGTAGTATTTACAGTCTGTATAACCACAGATTTTTTTCACAGCAGGAGATGCCGGCGGTATAAATACCGCGTCCTGTATAAAATCATCCTTTGAATGTAACGGATAATTTTTACTGCAATGATTTATAAAAAGAATAATTTACCTTACCATAAATGGAATCCGGTATGCACCTCTCTTTTTT
>DCFS01000333.1:1798-3464 GCA_002319875.1 Treponema sp. UBA1798
GCTTTCTTTTCAAAATACGGTGATTCCAAAAAACAGGTATTCGAATTATCTTCATATATTTTTGCAATCAGTAATTTCCCGACAGAAAAATAAAAAGGAGTTACAGGGCCAAAACCATACTCACATTCGGACCGGTGATGTTTAAAACAGAATGGACAATAAACCGTAAAATTTGCATGTAATTCGAATTTAATTTCTTTTGAGCAGAACCGGCATTTTTCCTTTATCATGTAATTCCCCTTTATATCTCCGGCACTATATGTCGCCATATATCCTGTAAAGCGTGTCCGGCTGATGCCTTTTAAAGCTCCCGGACAGTATGTATATACGTTCCTCGTTTGATGGTTTTACGGTTTCCGTCTCATTAAGGTATGCTGATATAAAATGACAACAGGCCGTCCCGCATGTGAAACTTTCGGGACGGCCTGCATTCTCTGCGGTTGTGCTTTATCAGTCCTGCAGACTACTTGCTCAGCAGGTTATTCATATGTTTTACAAAGTCTACCGGGTCTTTGAGTTCAGCACCGCTGATCAGCAGAGCCTGATCGAACAGTACGTCCGAGACGTCGGCAATGTACGCGTCGTCAGTGCTGTCTTTCAGTCTGGCTACGAGCGGATGTTCCCCGTTGACTTCAAGGATCGGTTTTACTTCGGTCATGCCTGCCTGGCCCATAGCCTTCATCATGCGTTCCATCTGCATGGACGGATCGTTTTCGTCAACGACGATACATGAAGGGCTGTCGGAAAGCCGTTTGCTTAATTTTACTTCCTTAACCCTGTCTCCGAGCGCTTTTTTAATTTTGTCGGTAACGGGTTTCATTTCTTTTTCTTTCTTTTCAGCTTCTTCTTTGTTTACGCCGAGTTCTTCGTCGCTTCCCGCGCGGTTGACAGCCTTAAGATCGAAATCTTTGTACTTGCCATAAGCCGGAATAACGATATCGTCGATGTCGTCTGCCATGATAAGCACTTCGAAGCCCTTGTTTTTATATGCTTCCAGAAGCGGATTGTTCCGCAGGTTGTTTTCATCGGAACCGGTTATATAATAGATAGCTTTCTGGTCCGGTTTCATGCGCTGTGCATAATCGGCAAAGCTTGTCCATTTACCGTCGCCGGTTCCGCTGGGATCTGTGCTTTTGAAACGTACGATCTCCGCAATTTCGTCCCGGTTGCCGTAATCGGAATAAAGGCCTTCTTTCATCGGGCGGTTAAATGCGGTAACAAATTTATTCCATTTTTCGACAGCAGCTTTTTCATCGTCTGTCGGTTTTTCAGCTTTACCGGCCTTGTCGGCTTCTTCTCCCATTTTTTTGAATTCGCTTAACAGTTTTTTTACGGACTGCGTTTTGATGTTTTCAAGGATGCGGTTCTGCTGAAGGATTTCACGGCTTACGTTGAGCGGCAGGTCTTCGGAATCGATGATACCGCGGACAAAACGGAGGTATGCGGGGAGCAGTTCCTTATCGTCATCGGTAATAAATACGCGTTTTACATACAGTTTGAGACCGCTCTTGTAATCTGCCTGATACATGTCAAAAGGTGCCTGCTGCGGTATGAAAAACAGCGTTGTGTATTCCTGTGTACCTTCCGCATGTGTGTGTATATATACGAGGGGATCTGTTCCGTCATGGCTGAAGGTTTTATAAAAATCATTGTAATCAGCCGGTTT
>DCFS01000333.1:3723-8976 GCA_002319875.1 Treponema sp. UBA1798
AGTTCGTTTTTCGCTCTTTTCCAGAGGGCGCTTGCGCTGTTTACCTGATCGATTTTGTTTTCACTGCCGGTCGTGTTTCCCTTGTCGTCATATTTGTTCTGGACATAATGCAGGAAAATCGGGAATGCAATATGATCGCTGTACCGTTTTATCAGTTCCTCAATTTTCCAGCGGCTTGCATATTCTTTGCTTTCATCGTTCAAATGCATTTCAACGGCAGAACCGGTCGTTTCAGTTTTGTCAAAGCCGTATTTTTTTGCTGCATCGCTGTCAGAGGTAATTTCTTCTATTTCATATGAATTGGTACCGTCGCTTGACCAGTGCCAGATTTTTCCCGACGCGTCTCCTGCTTTTCTGGTATAGACATCGATTTTTTTTGCCGCCATGAATGCGGAATAAAAACCGACTCCGAACTGGCCGATAAGGGATGAATCTTTCGCAGCTTCGCTGCTGAGCTTTTCGAGAAAAGCTTTTGTTCCTGACCGTGCTATCGTTCCCAGGTTATCCGTCAGGTCCTGGTCTGTCATACCGATACCGCTGTCCTGAACGGTAAGAATAGCATCCTTTTCATCGAAAGAAATATCGATTTGCGGTTTAAATACGATTCCCTTATAACTGTCGTCTGAAACGGTAAGATATTTCAGCTTGTCGAGCGCATCAGATGCATTTGAGACTATTTCGCGCAGAAATATATCTTTGTTTGAATACATCGAATGAATAATAAGCTTGAGAAGCTGGTTTACTTCTGTCTGGAATTGATATGTCGCCATTTTATGTCTCCTGTAAGAATATCAAGCGGATTTTACATTTAAATGTAATAAGAAAGTATCCCCGGCGGCAAGTATCCCGGAAGAGAATAACCGGTTCCGCGCTGACCTGTATGAGTGAAGGTTGTGCCGGTTACGACAGGATCCGGAATGTAAAACCGATTTCCTGAAATCTGGTTGTGTATTTACTGTATATGTCGCTTTTTTCTGTATTATTTCTGGTTGAAAAATAAATTCTGACACCAAAATATTCAAAATTGAAAATAAAACTGTTTCCGAATCCAAGATAGTGACTGTTTGTAGCGGCAAGAGGATAATTGTAAGAATTCAGGGCGGTCTGTATATACGTTTCCGTACGGAAAACTCTGTTTACCTGAATATCGTATTCAAGCCCTGTAACGATTGTATGGTATACATTATGTCCTTCATTATCGGGGATAAGGTTGTAATCGGGTTTATAATCAAGTTTTATATAGGAATAACCGACAAACGGCAGAATAGTGGATTTATAGGCCACCGGAACAGGTATGCCTACCTGTTCTTCAAGTTCTACAGCACACAGATCCTGTATCCGGTACTGGTATTCGGACCAGGGCAGTCCCTGCGGATGGTTAAGGAAATAGAAATTTGTCATGGATTTTATTCTCAGACAACGTTCCAGATCGAGAGTGAATAATGCCCCTGAATAAGGAATACTTACCGTTGTACTTTTTCCGTTCTGTCCGTTGGACTTGTAGAGATCGCTGAAAAGCGAAAGCTTACCGTTTGTTTTTTCCAGAGTCCAGTCCATATTAAGAAACGAGGATACCGTATGTATCTGGGTAGCAATGGCATTTTTCTCACATAGCAGCAGGATCAGAAGTACCGTGAAACAGTAATTTTTCTTAATAAATCTTATCTCCAAGCAGTCTGGCCGCCAGTTCTACCGCAAGTTCCGCAGTCTGATTCCGTATGTCGAGGACCGGATTTACTTCAACGATTTCAGCTGATTTTACGAGGTTTGTATCGCACATTTCTTCCATTAAAAGCAGAGCCTCCCTGTTTGTAAGTCCTGCCGGCAGCGGAATGCCTGTTCCCGGTGCGAACATCGGATCAAGAACATCCATATCGAAACTTATATGTACGGCATCGACTCTTTTCTTAAAGAAGTCCGTTATCTGCTGGAGTACGGATGGGAATCCGTGACGGTCTATATCACTCATGGTAAAAACGGTAACTCCTGCTTTTTTCATCAGAACTTTTTCGCCCGGGTCGAGATCACGGCTTCCTACAAAACAGATATTGTGCGGATCGACTTTTCTTCCGGCAAAGTACAGGTTTGTCAGTTCAGGAATCCCCAGTCCGCAGGAAGCCGACAGACATTCGCCGTGAATATTGCCGGAAGGTGTCGTTTCCGTCGTGTTGAAATCACCGTGAGCATCGACATAGAGGACACCGAGATCTATATTTCGTTTCTGATACGCGGCTGCAAGCCCTGCCAGTGTGCCGAGCACAATGGAATGGTCTCCGCCCAGGACCAGGGGGAATTCCTGTGCAGCAACGGACTTTTCGAGTTCTGAAGCCAGCTGGGAACATGCCTTTACTATGGGCTTCAGATATTTTGCTTTCGGATTTCCTGCTTCTTCATATTCCTGCGGATTGATCACAATCGGATAAGAATACATCACTGTATGTCCGAGACCCTGGAGCCTCGGGGCAATTCCTGCCAGACGGATAGCCGACGGCCCCATATCGGAACCGTGCCTGCTTGCTCCGAAATCAAGAGGCATTTCAAAGATATGTACATTCATGCGGCCATTTTAATTGTTTTAATTCAGTATATCAACAGACTGGAATAAGTTTTTCCTTAATGAGGTATTCGAATGTCGTGTTCTTTGATTTCATGAGATGTTTATACATTGCGTTTGCCCCTGCGTCCCAATCCTTCTGAAGACAGGCTTTGATGATATCAAGATGCTCCCGATATGTTTCTACCAGCCGCTGCTGTCCGCAGACACCGGATAAAATACGGAATCTGCGGTTTTGTATGCGTGTTATATTATAACACTGCTGGATATAGATATTGGGTAATGCATCCATAATAAAATCATGGAATTCATCGTCCAGGTTGAATGCTTCCCTCTGTTCGATCGGTGTTGCAACATCTGTATGCCGCTGATAAAAGTCGTAGAGCCTTTCGCTGCTGAAAGTGTTGCCGTATTTCTGTATGGAATACGGTTCGAACATGAGCCGTGTTTCGTATATCATATTCATCTCGGATATTGTGAGTGCTGAAATATGGATACCCCGTTTGGGATGTATGGTTACAAGACCTTCGTGTTCCAGCCTGCTGATGGCATCCCGTATCGGTGTCCTGCTTGCGGGTATATCTTTCTGCAGTTTTTCTTCCGTTATCATAGAATCCGGGGCATAGTCGCAATCGGCAATTTTCTGTTTTATTAATATATATGCCTGTTGTTTCAGACTGCTGGTACTCATAATACTCCTGCTTGTTGTATACAACATGTAATGAAAAAATAGTACTGCGTATTTCGACAAAAATCAAGGAAAAGATTTCATTTTTGCGGTAAAAGCGAATAATTACCGCTGGAAAAACTTGACAAATGTATATAAACGCATATATTCTGTTTAAGGTTTGGTTTTATTTTTTATTGATGTATACAACAAGGCTGCGGCCTTTAATGAGGAGATTCTGGTATGAAAACAATCAATGAAGTCAGAAAAACAGTTTCCCGTCCTGAAAAAGTTCTTCAGTTCGGTGAAGGAAACTTTCTGCGCGCATTCGTAGACTGGCAGATCGATAATGCGAATGAAAAAACGGATTTTAACGGCAATGTTGTTGTCGTACAGCCTCTTGAAAAAGGGATGGCTGATATGATAAATGCACAGAGCGGACTGTATACGACTGTCCTCCGCGGTATTCAGAAAGGAAAAGAGGTGAATGACCGCCGTGTTATTACATCCATCAGCAGATGCATCAGTGCATATACTCAGTATGATGAGTATATTGCCTGTGCGAAGAACAAAGATCTGCGCGTTGTCGTTTCAAATACAACCGAAGCCGGTATTTCATACAGTGCAGGTTGCAAACTTGACGACAAACCGCCGGCATCGTATCCTGCAAAAGTATGTCAGTTCCTGTACCATCGCTATGAGGCGTTCAAGGGTGATAAAAAAGCCGGACTTATTTTTATTCCGTGTGAACTGATCGACAAAAACGGTGACAATCTGCACCGCATCGTGCTGCAGTATGCTGAAGAATGGAAACTTGACCGGAAATTCATAGACTGGATAGATAGTGCATGTACATTCTGTAACAGCCTTGTAGACCGCATCGTTCCCGGTTATCCCCGTGAAGAAGCTGAAAAGATCTGCGAAGAGCTGGGATATAAGGATAATCTGCTTGATTCCGCTGAAATCTTTCATCTGTGGGTTATTGAGACACAGGGCGATATTGAAAAACTCAAAAAGGTATTTCCGCTTGATAAAGCCGGCCTCAATGTTGTATGGACAAATGATATGTCATTCTACCGTACACGTAAGGTCCGCATTCTGAACGGCGCACATACGATGTTTGTTCCTGCCGGTTTCCAGGCCGGTTTTGATACGGTCCGCGAATGTATAGAAGATCCTGTCATGATTAAATTTATCCGCAAGGGTCTTTTTGACGAAATTATTCCATCCATGGATGGTGATAAAAAAATGCTGGAGGAATATGCCGGTGACGTTCTCGAGCGTTTTGACAATCCGTTTATCCGCCATATGCTGATCAGCATTACGCTGAATACAACGGCAAAATTTCCGGTCCGCGATCTTCCGTCAGTTACCGGTTATATCAAAAAAACCGGTAAAGTTCCGCCGGTACTCGCATTCAGCCTTGCCGCCCTTACTTCATTCTATGAAGGAAACGGTATCGACGGGCGCAATATGAAATCCGTTAATAAACACAACGGTGAAACCTATATGATCAGTGATGATGAAAAATCACTTCATTTCTTTGAAGATCTGTATGCAAAAACACATGATCCGCAGGCGCTTGCAAAAGCAGTCCTTTCTCATAAGGATTTCTGGGGTGAAGATCTTACAAAATATGCCGGTCTGGAAAAAGCTGTTGCAGACGGTATCGCAAGTATCCGGAAAAACGGCATGAAAAAGGCCATCGAACTGGTAGCCAACGCATAATTTGATTGAAGGTGTCTATGAGTCAGAAAACAGCAATCCGTATTCATCCGTCAGACAGCGTCGCGGTGGCGCTTGTCCCCCTGAAAAAAGGTGATGTAGTAACGCTTGAAGCTTCCGGTTCCGTTCCCGCTGTATCGGTAACGCTTCAGGAAGATATTACCGCCGGTCATAAAATTGCGCTCAGAAATATCCGTAAGGATGAACCGGTAATCAAATACGGTTATCCTATCGGTGCGGCGAAAGAGGATATCACAGCCGGCAGCCATGTGCACGTACATAATATCCATACGCTGCTTTCAGAGAA
>DCFS01000158.1:0-318 GCA_002319875.1 Treponema sp. UBA1798
CCGGTAAGAATTGCGATATCCTGCAGCATATCCTTTCTCCGGTCTCCGAAACCGGGAGCCTTGACTGCACAGCATTTGATAGTACCGCGGATCGTATTCAGAACGAGAGTCGTAAGTGCTTCGCCATCCACATCTTCCGCAATAATAACAAGAGCTTTTCCCTCGTTTGCAACTTTTTCAAGCAGAGGAAGCAGATCTTTCATTGTAGAAATCTTTTTGTCATGAATCAGAATATAGGCGTCGTCAAAATCAGTTTCCATTGATTCACGATCTGTAATGAAATATGAAGAAATATAACCACGGTCAAACTGCATACCT
>DCFS01000158.1:563-8956 GCA_002319875.1 Treponema sp. UBA1798
CCACGGTCAAACTGCATACCTTCCACGGTATCAACAGTCATTTCCATGTTCTTTGCTTCTTCAACAGTAATAACTCCGTCCTTGCCGACCTTTTCAATGGCCTCTGCAAGCATTTTACCGATTTCAGGGTCACCGTTTGCTGAAACAGTAGCGATATGTGTTATATCCTCTGCTCCATCGACCGGCTTTGAGTTTTTCTTGACTTCATCGATAACCAGTTTTACGGCCTTATCTATACCGCGTTTGATCTCAATCGGTGTCATTCCTGCAGCGACGGACTTAAGGCCTTCCCTGACCAGCGCATATGCAAGAACCGTAGCAGTTGTCGTACCGTCACCGGCATCATCATTTGTTTTTGAAGCGACTTCTTTTACGAACTGGGCACCCATGTTTTCATAGGGATCCTTCAGCTCGATTTCTTTCGCTACGGTGACACCGTCCTTTGTAATCGTTGGTGCGCCATATTTTTTATCAAGCATGACCATACGACCACAGGGACCAAGGGTCGTTTTAACTGCCCGTGCAATCTGTTCTGCACCGGAAAGCAGTTTTTTACGTGCATCTTCGCTGAATAATAACTGTTTAGCCATTTTTATAACTCCTTCATATTGATAGTCCGAACGTAAAAGATTACATTCAGACGTGTGTTAGCGTTACTATAAAAGATATAAAAAAAAAAGCGTAGTGGCAACATTTTTTTTATTTTTTGCTATTCTAATCAGGGGAAATACATGGAAAATGATATAATCGTCTATACGGATGGAGGATGTTCCGGAAATCCGGGCCCCGGAGGGTGGGGAACAGTCATACTGGCGGACGGAAAAGAAATACGCAGGAGCGGCGGAGAAAAAAATACAACAAACAACCGTATGGAACTGACCGCCGCCATTTCAGCCTTTACCTTTATTATGGAAACCTCCGGATGGGAAGGACGGCCTGTAACAGTCTGTATCGACAGCCAGTATGTAAAAAACGGAATTACCGCATGGATGCCAAATTGGAAAAAAACCGGATGGCGTACTGCAGATAAAAAACCGGTTAAAAATCAGGATCTGTGGATACAGCTCGATTCCCTTACTTCACAGCTTTCGATCGTATGGCACTGGGTAAAGGGACATGCGGGAATAACGTATAACGAAATATGTGACAGTCTTGCAGCTGAAGAAATAAAAAAATTCCTGTGACAGAAAGCGTAAAGGCGGATATTCTCTGTACCAGCTTCATAAAAACAGCAAACGGAGCAATAACTATATACAGAAATGCATATAGTTATTGCCATTATCTGTATATTAAGCCTGCCGGTTATCAGTATGACAGCTGCTTCCTGTTCAAGAATAACGGACGGAAAAATGTTTACAGCCAGCCGGGAGGCTGTGTTCCGGCTTCCCGTATGGCCACCGCCAAATAGAGAGCAGACTGCGTATCCGGATCTTGATTTCTGGGTAATCGAATACAGTTCTGAACAGGGAACAGAAAAAATCAGGGCCGGAAGAAATACGGCTTCCATAACACTATCCCTGCCGGAAAATATACCGGCCGCAGTTCAGGCATGGCCGGTTACACGGCATAACGGTAAGGATGTCCTTTTCTTCCATCCGGCGGGTACCGTTTATCCGTACAGTCTGACACTCTCGTGGGAGGACGGATTTGCTGCTGATATTTTATCTTCACTATATAAAGTTACCGCTAACCGGCATGAAGCGGGAAGTTTCTGTTCCTGTTTTAACTGGGAACGCCTTATGTCCGCACTGCGGGTCCGGGTGACAGCTTATACAGAAACAACAGGATATTATGACCCATGGCTGCTGAATAAGGATGGTATACTTTCAGCTATAGCCGGCAGATCTTTCAGTGTATATAAACTGAAAAATCAGGAAACTACGGCAGTTTCTTTACAGGAATATACGGAAACGGTACTGGCTCCGTTCATTCCTGCAAATACATTCATTTCCGGGAACAACAACATTACACTCTTAAAAAAAGGACAGAATATTTTTTTATATGGTAGAGAAAAAATTGCAGTCATCTCTCTTACTGCAACAGGAAAAATATCTCTTGCCATAAGAGATCTGCCGTTATACACTGGAAACAAATGAAGCCTCTGCTTTTTATACTTTCTGCTCTCGTTATTACTCTCTGTTTTTCCTGTACAGGAAAATCACCATCGGAAACAACAGGAAAGTCCCTGAACAACGGATTTGTGCCGGACACAGGCATAGTCACATGGTATTACTTTACCACGGACAGTTTTTCCCAAACTGACCGTCCGGAAGCGGCACCGCCGGTAGCAGCAAAGCCATGGACGGAAGCTGTACGCATAGCTTCCGCAGGCTGCTCTTCCGGGAATGGCAAAACCATTGCGGAAGCATATGCCGTGGTTAACAGACTCGGAATTCTTGCATTTAATAGTACGGCAATACGGCTTTATCCGGATACACAGTTATTCCGGAATACGACGGCAGGAAATCTTGTGTTCCAGGATGATCTGCCGGTTTTTACATTTTATAAAAGCGCTTTTTTTAATACCGGTACTGATACACAGGCAGACAGCCCGCTCAGGCCGTTCCTTGTACAGTTCCGTATTGGCACGGGACTGATTTATCCTTTAATAAGCTACGATAACCTGAAAATTCCGGAAGATTCCGAAATTACCGGCTATAACTGGGACGGCAGGCAGCTGCAGTGTTCTGTAAAACAGGTCTCCGGAAACCGGACAAAATTTTCCTATATAAGCATAATCCCCAGGGTACACTTATCAGATCTTACACTTAAGAACAGCAGCGGCAATATCGATGTAAAAACTATTACTGTTGAAGAGTTCCGTACAGCACGGAAGCCGCTTCCATTCGCTCAGGCTCCGGCCGGATTAAAAAAACTTCTGTCGGTACTTCCTTCCGATCTTGCGTTTTCCATAGAATGCAGTATAGCAGGGGGGGTGACTCCGCAGACTTTTATACATGGGGCAAAGACAGATGACGATACTGCAATAACCGCAAAGGCCTGTGTAACCCGTACGTGGGTCGCAGCCCTTTTTACGGATGGAACGACATATGTCTCCGGAGCTTTTTACAATGGGCAGCCAGTTACCGAAGGTTCCGGCAAGGCTTTCAGACTCCCCAGATTACCGGAAGGATACAGATACAGTGATTTTGCGGTTTCCGGAACCATGCTGTATGCTGCCTGGGAAGAAAACTCTTTCTATCAGACCGGACGGAGCGGTTTTCTTGCAGTTGATCTGGGCAGGTTATTATATAGGGTACCTCTGAAAACTCACTTTCAGTGATTTTTCAGAGGTACCGTCGAGTTTTAAGTCGTCATAATATCACGACTTAAAACATCGTACTTTCAGAGTTACCTCTAAAAACTGAAGTTTTTAGAGGTTCCCTATAATAAAACGGGTTCGAAATGAAATATACTTTTATAAAAGAAAAAATTTTAGCGATCATTATCCTTACAGCTGCAGCGGATATCTGTTTCCCGGCAGATCAGACAGTGCAGCACCATACTATGTCTTATTTTTTCACAATGGGGCCGATGGGTATTCTGAATACGGAAAGCAGTACGAAAAGCGCGCCTTCACCTATTGTTTTTACAGTCGGATTCGGAATAAAAATACCTGATGATACGCGTATTTCTTTCGAACCCCGGGCAGTTCTTTTTACCAATTACTATCTCTGGGACGGTGAAAATGCGCTCCCTGCCGAAGTAGAAAACCGTACGGCTATTGCCCTCTCTATGCTGCTTGACATTCCTGTCGTTATGACATTTTATAAAGGGCAACACTCGTTTGAAGCCGGTACCGGTCTGGCCCTGCTGACCCGTTACGGAATTCTTGCAGGAAGCGTCTCATCATCAGATACAGGCGAGACAGGATCCGCATCAGGTGATGTTGATAAAATAAATCACTGGTTCTGGACCGGAGCACGTTTTCTTTACCCGGAAATCGTCATGGCATGGAATTATCGTATCAACGACCGTCTTCAGGCAGGACTTGAACAGCATCTCTATTTTCCGCTTGGTTCAATGATAAACGGACGGGGTCTGGATGCGATGATGTACACAGTTTCAGCGAGGATTTTGTTCAGATAAAAATCTTTTATCCCGCTGCTGTAACGGGATCGGAAGTCTCTAAGGGCACGCTGATTAAGTTATCAAGATTTAACCGGCGGTTCAGTGTTATTTTTCGTAATTCTGAATGCCGTACCGGCACTAAATTACTGTAAAATAACTTTTCTATACAGGCATCGCAGTCGGGGGTTCATATCCATACGACCCGAAGGTCGGAGTATTAACCCCTGTTCTCGAATAAAACACAAAGGAAAAAGGCAATGACACCACAGGAAACATCACAGGAACTTATCGATTTTATAAAAAACAGTCCAAGCTGTTTTCATGCTGCAAAGCAGATTTCAGAAATGCTTGATAAGGAAAATTACGAAGATCTGAATGAATGCCGGGACTGGACTCTCCGTAACGGCGGAAAATATTATGTAATCCGTAACAATTCAAGTATTATTGCATTTACGGTCGGGAAGAACAGAGAAGATTTCCATTTTCAGATTGCTGCAGCACACTCCGATTCTCCGGGTTTTAAGCTGAAACATATTCCGGAACTGACCGGTCCGGGCGGCATGCTCAGCTTAAATACAGAAGGATACGGGGGAATGATCGATTCAAGCTGGTTTGACAGGCCGTTATCTCTGGCCGGTCGCATTCTGAAAAAAACAGGTACGCAGATCGAATCCTGTCTGATCAATTTTGAAGACCCTATACTGGTTATACCGAATGTGGCAATACATTTTAACCGGACCATCAATCAGGGATACGAATACAATCACCAGACTGATCTGCTCCCCCTGTTCAGCGCGGGAGCATGTAAGGGCGGCTCTCTTGCAGAGGCCATTGCAGAAAAATCCGGCTGTTCCGTATCCGATATTCTTTCCCACGACCTGTTCCTCGTAAATAAAACGGAACCATGCGTATGGGGTATAAAGCAGGAATTCGTATCAAGCCCCAAACTGGACGATCTCCAATGCGCTTTTTCTATCACAAAGGCATTCGTCTCAGCCACAAATGATAAAGCGGTTAATATAATGGCTATATTCGATAACGAGGAAGTCGGCAGTGTTACCAAACAGGGGGCTTCCGGTACATTTCTTTCCGATACATTACAACGCATCATTTTCGCATCCGGATTAAACATGCAGGATTATTACAGAGCCTGTGCAGGAAGTTTTCTTGTTTCGTGCGATAATACCCACGCGGTACATCCAAACCATCCGGAAAAAACCGATATGATAAATCACGCTTTTATGAATAAGGGTATTGTCATAAAAGAAAGTGCAAATCAGAAATATACATCCGATGCGGTAAGTAAAGGGATATTCTGCACGGTCTGCAGCAGTGCAAATGTTCCTGTCCAGTTTTTTTCGAACCGCTCCGACATGGCCGGAGGGAGTACTCTTGGAAATCTCAGCAATCAGCAGGCAAGCATGAATGCAATAGACGTCGGTATAGCACAACTGGCAATGCACTCATGCTATGAAACCTGCGGCTCCCGGGATACAGCCTACCTGATACAGGCCCTTACGGAATTCTATAACTCTGACATACAAATCAGGGACAGAAACCATATCACTATAGGCAACCTCTAAAAACTCACTTTCAGTGACTTTTTAGAGATGCCGTCGAGTTTTAAGTCGCTGTAATATCACGACTTAAAACATCGCACTTTCAGAGTTACCTCTAAAAACTGAAGTTTTTAGAGGTTCCCTATAGAAAAATAGACAGTCAGAAAACGGCCCCGCGTATAAACACGGATCAATCGGAAAAAAAGAGACCGTGTTTATTCGTGCGTGAAGGTTTAATGCCCCATCCCCGGAGCGTATGAAGGGTATTAAATCCCGGGCGCAATACCTTTAGAGAACGTCATACACCTCTGCTTACGGAGAGGCCGTTTTTATTTTTTTAATTCGGCAAGCAGTATCGCCGCGAACATAAGTACACAACCGGCCAGCATACGCAGTGTCATGGTTTCATGTAAAACCAGCATACTGAAAAGAACACCAAAAACAGATTCCATGGAGAGGAACAACGCAGCAATTGAGGACGGTACATACTTGAGACATACATTCTGCAAAACGAATGCAATCAGTGTGCTGAATATTCCCAGATACAGCATAGAAACAATGACATGTGGCGATTTCAGAGCTTCAAACGGAAAAGCGCCATCAAGAACGGGAGACACAATCCATGAAAACAGAGCGGCAAAGACAAACTGGATTACTGTCAGCAGAATAGGATCTTCCTGCATATCCCAGCGTTCAACAAACAGAATATGCGCTGCATAAAAAAAACCACATATAAGGGTTAATATATCTCCGAAGTTCATGGCAAGCGCACCTGAAAGCGTCTCATTTTTCAGGGCAAGCAATCCTATGCCTGCAAGTGACATTACGGCCGCCATAAAAATACGATGTCCGGGTTTCCGTCTGGTAAGCGGCCATCCGATCAGAGGTACAACAATAACATAAATAGTCGTAAGAAAAGCATTTTTACCTGCGGTCGTATACTTGCAGCCTACGGTCTGAAAGGCATATGCCATAAAAAGGAAGGCCCCAAGGACCGCCCCATGTTTCCAGTAAGCAGCATCCAGAAGTTTCAGTTTGCGTGCATAAATTGCCGCAAGAGCTGCTGCTGCAATAGTAAACCGGAATGCGAGCATATAGATTGCCGGTATATAATCAAGACTGTCTTTTACAATAACGAATGCGAATCCCCAGATACAGGCAGCCATAAGCAATCCTGTACCGGAAATCGTTGAGAGAAATTTTTTATTCATACTATTTTTACTCTACAATAATCTTTTTAAGATGCCAGATATCACGTACGTAATCTTCAACGGTCCTGTCAGAAGAAAATTTCCCGCTCCGGGCAATATTCAGCAGAGACATCTGTGCCCAGTGCCGGCGGTCAAGATAAGCATTTGCAATACGCTCCTGCGCAGCACAATATGCATCAAAGTCGGCAAGGATATAATACACATCCGGCCGTTGTCCTTCAACACCGTATAACAGAGAATCATGTATTTCCTTGAATATCTGCCTGCTCGGATCATAGGTACCGTCGATCAGCTGTCCGACAACTTTTGCAAGTTCCGGATTCCGGTCAAGATATTCCTGCGGATTGTAACTGTGTTCGTCCTCCATTTTACTGATATCTTCCATTTTTAATCCGAACACAAATTCGTTTTCTTCCCCGGCTTCTTCGATTATTTCAATATTAGCTCCGTCAAGTGTCCCGAGCGTGACGGCACCATTAACCATAAATTTCATATTGCTTGTTCCTGAGGCTTCTTTTCCGGCAGTACTAATCTGTTCGCTTACATCCGAAGCCGGAAATATGCGTTCCGCAACACTAACCCGGTAATTTTCCACAAACACGACACGTATTTTTCCCTTCACCCGCCGGTCATTATTCACCCGGTCAGCGACCGTATTGATGAGTTTAATAATCAGCTTCGCACGGCGATATCCGCTCGCTGCTTTTGCACCGAAAATAAAAGTCCGCGGAACCGGGTTAAACGACGGATCCGATATAAGCCGGTTGTACAGATACATGATATGCAGAACATTCAGCAGCTGCCTCTTGTATTCGTGGAGCCGCTTCACCTGCACGTCAAATATACTCTCAGGATCAAGGAATTCATTCTGTGTCTGTTTAAGGTATTCTGCAAGTCTGCGTTTGTTCTGCTGCTTGATAATCAGCAGCTCATCGAGCGCTGCCTGATCGTTTACGAATTTTTCAAGATCCCGTAATTTCATCAGATCTTTTTCCCAGCCGTGTCCGATGCGTCTGGTAATGAAATCAGCCAAAAGAGGATTTGCGCACAGCAGCCACCTGCGCTGGGTAATACCATTTGTCTTGTTATTGAATTTTTCCGGATATAGTTCCGCCCAGGCTTTTAGTTCTCTGGTTTTCAGCAGTTCGGTATGAAGTTCCGCAACACCGTTTACACTGAAACAGGCATGAATTGCAAGGCGGGCCATATGAATCTTGCCATCGTCAATTATCGACATGTTCTTCTGACGGACATAATCGTTCGGATATTTTTCACGAAGCTGAATCAGAAAACGACGGTTGATTTCTTCTACAATCTGATAAATACGCGGCAAAAGTCCCTGGAATATATCGATAGGCCATTTCTCGAGAGCCTCTGCAAGAATCGTATGGTTCGTATAGGCAAAGGTCTTCCTTACGATATCCCATGCAGCGCTCCAGCCGGTTCCATATTCATCCATCAAAATCCGCATCAATTCCGGAATTGCAACGACAGGATGCGTATCATTCAATTGAATAACATGCAATTGAGGGAAACGTGAAAAATCAGTACC
>DCFS01000001.1 GCA_002319875.1 Treponema sp. UBA1798
TTTTGCAATGCTACTTGTAACACAGACTATTGTGGGGTAAAATTAAAGGTAGAATGCCCGGATTAAAACAACTAAAGCAATTCAGTTCAGATGTACTTAATTTAGGTGATGAACTTAAGGTGCGTGCTACCCGCAGTGAAAAACCTGCTATAGCTGTATTATCTCCTGATACTCCGGATATTGATGATTCTCAGGATTTTGTTCTTGGTCTGCCCGAAGAAGCAGATGCAGTCCCTGAGTCTGATACAGGAGAGAGCGGCGCTGTTTCTGAGGAAATTTTTCCTGCTGATTCCGTAGCAGAGACTGCTCCGTCGGGCGGGATCCCTGATCTCGATGAAATACTTAATACCGCCGGTACCGCAAGTACACCTGATTTATCTGATTTTCTTGAATCTGACAAATCAGAGCAGAAAGAGCCTGATATTGCAGATATGGATCTTGATGAGCTGCTCAAAGATGATGATAAAACTGCACAGCCGGAAAATTCCGTAGAGACAGTACCTGCTGATGAGTCGCCTGTTCCTGTACATACGAATGATTTTGACACAAATAATCAGGAAATAGATATGAACTCCGGTTTACCGGAGGAAGTGGCGGAATCGGATGCGGTTCCGAAGGCTCCCGATCTGGGACCGGGCGGAGATATTTCAGCGGCTGCTTCAGATTTTGAACTTGAGCAGGAACCTCCTGTTGTACCACAGATGCCATCGTCTGATGATATCTATGAAACACCGGAAGTATCTGATACAGGAACAAATACTTCTGATGGTAAAACATCAGAAGCTGAGAATACTGTTCCGCCGGCGGAATCAACTTCCGGTTTGGAAGAAGCAGAAATATCCTCAGGGCAGGAAAGCCAGGAGGCACCTGAAGACAGTTTTGATACATCCGCTATGGAAGGGCTTGATTTTGGTGCGGAGCAGGTACCGGCTCCGCCGGACAGCAAATCAGAAGAGCCCTTGTCGGATTTTAATTTTCCGGAAACTGATACAAAAATCGGTCCTGAGAACACTGATTTTGAACTTGCTAATCCTGCGGATTTTGAGATACCCGGGTTTTCCGATTCGGGTGAGGTTCCTGCCGGAGATAAAATTCAGATACCGGATTTTCAGGGCACTCAGAAAACTGATACAAAACAGAAAAAATATAATCTTACTGAAGCTGAATACGAAACGTTCCATAAGAATCTTGCTGAATATCCCCTCAATGTCAGGATCGCAATTGAAGAGCTTATCGTAAAAAATGAATTCACTGATGATGCAGTTTTTGAAGTAATAAATAAAGTAATTAATAAATTTTCTGCGCGTCAGCTTGCATCGCATTTGGAAAAGATGCTTGATATTACGCTTAATGTTCCGCGCGATTATGAACGCCGTTCTGTTACTGAATATGAAGCGTATAAAGAGTCGCTTGAATATCAGTTAAAAAATAAGGTTTTGCCTGCTATTCTCGTTGCTGCAGGTATAGCTCTTATCGGTGTGTGTCTTTTTTTTGTGGCAAACAGGTTTATCTATCGTCCGCTGAAGGCAGGGGGATTGTATGCAGAGGGATATAGACTCTTGGAATCGGACGAATACCCTCAGGCAGATATGAAATTTAATGAAGCGCTTGCTTATCGTGCGAGTAAGGGATGGTTTTACAGATATGCACGGGGATATCGTGCCCATAAACAGTATAACCGTGCCGAAGATATGTATATGAAGATACTGGCAACTTTTAATTTTGATAAGCTTGCCGGCCTGGAATATGCAAATATGGAAATGTCTGATCTTGCGAATTATGAGCGGGCGGAAACAATAGACAGACGTTTTGTGCTTGACCATTATATAAATGACAAAGATGGTTTACTGCTGCTTGGCGATATTTTTTTGGAATGGGCGACGGAGAAAGATCCGTCGAAATTTGAGCAGGCGCGGGAGCAGTATGCATCGCTTGTTCAGCTGTATGGTCCGCAGGACTTATACCTTTCCCGGATGCTGCGATATTTTATACGTACGGATAATCTCCGCGAGGTATTACAGCTGAAGGAACATTTTCTACCAAGGAAAAAAGCTCTCGGTGCTCAGGATCTGACAGAATTGAGCGGGTATCTTCTTCAGAAAGAATACGGTCAACTTGCGCCTTCTGATGAATATTTACGCTCATTGATAGAGGACGTACGAACTTTGCTTGAACGGGCGGTAAAAGCAGATCCTTCAAATCCAGTTGCATTGTATAACATGGCCTGTTATTTTATAAAAGTTACAAATAATACTTCTGCAATTGTCTGGCTGGAAAGAACGATAGATGCCTTTCAAAAGGCCTCTGTATTAAAAAAAGACGATGTGTACAAACAGATAGATTCATACCGCCAATTAGGGGAACTGTATGATGCTGACCGCGAATATGTAAAGGCAGAAGAAGTATATACAAACGGTATCAGTTTTTTTGTTCAGAAAAAAACTGATAGTGGCCTGGAAGGTAATAAAACAGTAGGGCGTTTGTATGGCGATATGGCAGACCTTGATTATTTTATTACCGGCGATTTTGATGACTCGCTTAAGAATTATCAAGAGGCAATTGCCAATGATTATGATACTCCCGCCATCCGTTATAAAGTCGGTGTTATTCAATATAGCCGCAATGATTATGAGAATGCTCTCGGGGCATTTATAAAGACGGCTGAATCTGCTCATGATGATAATCATCTTCTCCTGGCAATGGCCAATGTATTGTCTATGAAAAATGACAATTACGCTGCAGAGGGATACTATGAAAATCTTCTTGACCATCTGGATATACTCAAGCAGCGGCGTAATATCCTTCTTCCGCAGATACGTGATGATGATACAGAAATTGTCGATCTATATATGAAGGCTGCTAATAATCTCGGTGTTACGCTTTATCGGCTGGCGAGACAAACAGGAGATAGTAAAAAAAATGCAGAAGCAATGGTTCGTCTGTCTGATTCACTGCGTGCGTGGGATGCTCTGACAAGGAATCAGAAAACGATGGTCCGTCTGGGGGGAAGTAATCTGGCTGAACAGAATATGCAGTATATGAGCCACCCCATACCTGATTATGAGCCGGCTATTTATGCAGATATACCGAAAACCTTATCTGATGACAAAGGACTTAAATAGTGAAAATGTTTAGTGAGCAGTCTGGTATAACATTAAAGAAATATATCAATGATATAAAGAAAGAATTATTCAGGAAAACTATTCATTTATGTACTGCATTTATTCCATTTCTGCTTGCCCATTTTTTTTCCGTAACGTTATGCCTTCTCATAACGGTTGGATTATTGTATTCCGTTTCAGAACTGCTCCGGTTGCACGGAATACAGGTTCCGTTAATATCTGAAATTACAGAAGCTGCTGCACGAAAACGGGATGAAGACAGATTTGTTCTTGGTCCGCTTACGCTTGTTTGTGGAATTATAATAACAGCATTACTCTGGAAACAGCCTGCCGCGGCTATTGGTATTTTTGCGCTTGCGTTTGGCGATGGACTTGCCAGTCTTGCAGGTAAATTATTCGGTACGGTTCATATTCCCGGGACATCAGGAAAAACAGTTGCTGGAAGTCTGGCTTGTTTTACTGCTATCTTCTGTTCAACCTGGTTGTATACCCATAATACGAGGTTTGCACTTATCATAGCTATTGCGGGCATGTTTATAGAAGTATTACCGCTGAAAGATTTTGATAATCTGCTTATACCTGTTTTACTGGGTGGAATATCACAGATATTACTTCCATAAGTAAAGGTGATGAATTTTTGACAGGTATTCATAGCTGCCTGCCGAAATCAGTGTGATTCCAATCATGAGATTAAAATAGTTACCGGCTTCCAGTAAAAAAATATAGCCTGCCATGAATATGATAAATCCGAAAGAAGAATGAAATAATTCTGTGCTTTCCCGTTGATATGCATTGATAAACATCGAAGTGATCGTAATCAGGAAAAAAACTATCCGGATAAGCATAAAAAGACGTGAGTATCCCCAGTGTAGGGTACACAGACCGGATGGGGTTACTGTATTTAGTGGTATTACAGCTGCGAATACAATCGAAATTACAAGCATGATAGTATAATTACGTTCTATATCCATATGTTGTTCAGGTATATTCATTATTGATGAAAAAAGAAAGCTGAGCGGACATAAAAGTCTGCCGAAAAAAATAGCACGCCCTGTGAAAACAAAAAGTGGTGAAAAAGACTGCCATAATCCGAACAGGGGAATAAGAAGCCTTAAACTTTCTGTCATGCAGCTGATAAGAAAGCCGCTGAAGAAAAAAACTTCTGTAGATTGTGTTTTTTCGAAATTTCTGTATACAAGAAAAGTTCCCAGAGAGGCATAAAGCATAAAAAATACTATTGAAAAGATGACAGCCTTAAAGCTGTATTTGAAAAGTGGCATCTTGAAAAGTGCTGCTTTATAAACGATCGGTGGTGGAGGATATATGGCTTTCAATGTATGGGCTGCAAAAAAAAGGATTGCAATTATAGACACGCCAATGGTAGCTGATATATATAAAGCAAGGAAAAAACGATTGCGGGTTGTCAGAGTCATAAAAAAATCATATCCGCATCTTACATTTTAGTAAAGTGTCGTAACTGACTTCCCGACAATTATACTGAATACTAATTGGAGGATAGATGACCAAACGTGTTTTTATAGGATTCATTTTTATAATTATCTGTTTTAGTGCGTTTGCAGGAGATGTGGCTGTTTTTGTTGATTCTGGTTTCTCCAAAGATGGTAATGTATATATATTCGGTCAGTATGGGAAGACAGACCGGACGTTTGAAGCATATGCGGAAATTTATATAGTAGATGTGGCGGGAAATAAATTTACTCCGGACGGTATTTATAAAACTCTGCCTTCGCCGGCTACTGCAAACAGGAACGGGAAGGAAGTATACGAGAAACTTGAAGCGCAGCATTATCTGCAGCTTAAACAGTATACCTGTTCCAAAGTAAACGCTGATAATATTTTGTATCTGAGTGGTGATGATACTAAACCGTCATCAGAAGAGATTTCTTTTAAGGACTTTGCCGGTTCAACTATTGAAAAACCGGTTTCGTATCATGTCGCATTGATGCAAACCATTTCCGGTTCAGGTGAACAGGCGAAATCATCGTTTTATATTTCTGTAAAAAAGCAGGCGGAGGATGGAAATATTATTTGTGAATACAAAGTCGGTTCCCCACAGACTAAACGCAGTGGCGTTACAGGTTATAAAATAAATCGTATTTTTCGTGATGATACAGGAAAAAAAATGATATTTGTCATTGAAAAAACAGTAGAAGATAAAACCGGTACCTGTATTCGCTATATGGTTGAGACTGTAAAATTATAATTTATATAAGGGTCGCTTGTGAAAATCCGCTAATGTTTTTTACAGGTGACTTACAGAATCTTTCAAACCGTTATATTGCACTGTTTTGAAAAATTCTGTCGCTAAATCAAAGGCTG
>DCFS01000259.1:0-233 GCA_002319875.1 Treponema sp. UBA1798
AGCGTAATAGAATTAAATATTTCTTCTCCGAAAGAAAACTCACGCGGCATAAGCAGTTCTGCAGACTGCCGGTCAGCCCTCAATTCCGCACGCTTCTGAGCTTTTGCGGCACGGCGTTTTTCATGATCCGATTTATAAGCTGCGTCTGCAGCGTATTTTGCGCGTATGCGTTCAGGGTCGGCCGCAAATTGTATATTAACCTGACGGATTTCTTCAGCAGCATGTTCCTGTAT
>DCFS01000259.1:553-1071 GCA_002319875.1 Treponema sp. UBA1798
CTTATTGCTTTCGCGGCTGCTATATCCTGTTTGTCCATAATTACCACCCCTGATTATATGCTACGCGTAGTATCATAACATATTTTTCGATACAGAAAAAGCTTTTTCTACCGGCCCGCAAAAAAGTCATAACCGGTACGGGCAAACAACAGAACGGATACAGCAGCTATCAGAGGGCGTATAAACCGTGCCCCGTTTTTTATCGCAAGCCGGGATCCAAGGAAATTACCGCTTATCGAACAAAAAATGCAGGGAATTGCAATCGTATACATGACTTTGCCGGCAATAATAAAAGTGACAGCAGAAGCTATATTAGAAGCAAGGTTTATTACTTTTGTCGTACCGCTGGCCATAACGAGATCAAGCCTGAGACATACGGTCAGTACAAGCGTAAAAAACATTCCCGCGCCAGGTCCGAAAAACCCGTCATAGCATCCTATAACAAGTCCCGTCACAAAAGCTCCTGCCATTAAAATCCCATCCGGCAGCGCAGGTCCGGGCTTCATGGTACCGAAATT
>DCFS01000259.1:1462-15788 GCA_002319875.1 Treponema sp. UBA1798
CCGACCCCGGGACAGCAACCCGGACATTGACGCACCTGTTCCTGAAGTAGTTAATCGAAGCCGTCGCAGTCCCACAACCACTGACAAATTTATTTGTACCGTAGCATACGTGTATCGGGATACCCGCAAGAATATAGGAAGGAAGAGCGATAAGTCCGCCACCTCCGGCTATGGAATCGACAAAACCGGCAATAAAAATCAGCGGACACAGTATTAAAAGCATAAAGGGATAAGGATATATCATATTCATAATGTCTGACGGTAAATTTCATACAACAGCACACCGGCGGCCACAGAAACATTCAGACTGTCTATTCTGCCGCAAGTCGGAATGGAAACAACCGTATCGCACTGCTCTCCCACAAGCCGGCCGATACCGTTTCCCTCACTTCCCATAATGAGCGCTGTTTTCTGCGAAAAATGCAATTCCTGTACCGGAGTACCGCCGGCATCTGCACCATAAATCCAGAAACCGGCGTCTTTAAGAAGCTGCAAAGCACGCACAAGATTTTTTACAATGGCTACAGGAACCCATGCACTTGCACCGGCACTCGAGCGGGCTATTACATCATTTTCCGTTACGTCACGGACGCCGCGCCGTTCAGGCATTACGACAAGTGAAACTCCAAACTGATCGCAGCTTCGCAGGATGGCTCCTGCATTGTGAGGATCAGTAACCGAATCGAGTATAAGTATGGTCTGCTTTTTATCCGGCGACGACCTGAAAAAAGAAAGCTGCCGGTCAAAATCAACAATATTTCCTGATTCTTCAGTATTTCCTTCAATACAAAGGACAATACCGCGATGATCACGGGCTGCAGCAGGCAATACATTGACAAGATTATCCAGTTCCTGCCCGTCAGATAGAGAGCACGGAATACCCGCTTTTTCTGCCAGAGAAAGTATTTTTTTTATACGCGGCCCTGGTTTACTGTAAAGCAGCCGCATCTGTACGGGTGTTTTTTTCTGATCCGCATCAAGCTGTACCCGTACGCGTTCTTCTACAGCATGAAATCCGGTAATTATCTGTTCCGTATAATGATTTTTATGCGTTCTTGCCGCAGCAGTATTTATATTTCTTTCCGGATCCGCAGGGACAGGGATCATTGCGCCCTATTTTTTTCCCTTCGCGGACAACCGTTGTTGTCTTAAGATTACCGGTAGAATACATCCAGTCTCCGTTTATTTTTTTGAAATATCCGGTCTCATGGTGTACATCCCGAATCTGCTTTCTGGTATATACGGCTTCGAATTCGACAGTCCCTTCTTCATCTTTCTCCGTTCCCTTTTCCATCTTGAGAATGGTAAGCCCGTGCCAAGTTGAAGTCTTACTCCAGTCTTCCGTAGCTTTTCTGTCAATTTCCGCTATATTTTCAGCATGTTCACACGTATTGATAATAAAATCTATTTCCTGCTTTACATATGCAGTATAACGTGCACGCATCAGCATTTCAGCAGTAGCAGCCTTTACTTTTCCCCTGATAACCGGTTCGCAGCATTCGCTGTATTTTTTCCCTGAACCACAGGGACATAATTCAGATTTATCACTCATGGAATAAAGTATACCAGATACAGAAAGACTGAGCAAGAATGTACCTGTCAAAGCTTCTGCAGAAGGACACCGGACCGTCCAAAACCGCCCCGGATAATACGCATGACAGCGGCCGCTGTATGGTTAATCTGCAGTCAACGTAATTTCTTCTCCCGGTTTAACGATCAGACGATTTTTTGCGGTAAATCTGTCCGCTACGGACTGATCGAACAGTGCACCCGGTTTCATATGCACAGGAATTACATGTTTAGCTCCGATAATATCGGCACAACGGGCAGCTTCTTTTGCATCCATGTTAAATACCCCGTCGCAGGGCAGCAGTGCATAATTGATATGTTCTTTTGAAAGCGTATCTTTCATATAATCGGTATAGGACGTATCTCCAGACGCATAAATTACGATTCCGTCCACGGTAATAACATAGCCGACACATTCGGTACGGTCATGATTGCTGTTATATGCAGGTACCGCCTGTACCGTTATACCCTTCCCCATGTCTATTTTTCTGTATATCCCATTAACAAGCACATTTTTTTCACGTATCACCATACAGCCTTTTTTCTGTATTACAAGATTAACCGCATTATGATCCTGATGTTCATGGGTAACAAGCACAAGGTCTGCAGGCACATTATAACCTTTCCCCGCATACGGATCTACATATATTACATAACCTGCGGCAGAAGTTATACGGTAACTGCCATGCCCCTGATACAGTAACTTTGCCATACCTGCCTCCTCCGCAAAAATACCGGATCCGAGTATAAATACAGCTACTATTCCGGAAAAATATTTCACGCATCCCTCCCGGCCCGTACTATTTTTTCCAGTACGACGGCATAAAGAAAATCAGCATAGTATACAGTTCAAGACGTCCGGCAAGCATTGCAAACGAATAAAACCATTTTACAAAATCAGGCAGAAATCCGTAATTACAGGCAGGCCCCAGTTTTCCGAACGCAGGTCCGACATTACCAACCATGGATAATGCCGCGGTGAAAGAACTGAGAAGGTCAAGGTTTCCGCAGCAACCGACAAACGAAGTAATAAATACGATAACCAGATACTCCATAAGGAAAGCTGCCACATTAAATACTACATCCTTTCTTCCTGCCCGTCCATTCAGCCGGATGGCAAAAACTCCATGAGGATGGAGCATACGCCGGACTTCATTTGAAATTTGTTTTGCAAGGATAACCCATCTGATTACTTTTATGCTTCCTGCGGTGGATCCTGAACAACCGCCTATAAAGTATAATGTAAAGAGTACAAACTGGGCAGCAGGCATCCATGTAGTATAATCTGCGGTAGCAAATCCCGTCGTTGTCATTATGGAGGCTACCTGGAACGCCGAATATCTGAATGATGTTCCACCGTACTGCGGCATGATGATAAGTGCTATGATAATAACCGCTATGATAAAAATCGCTGTATAGGCCTTCAGTTCCGAATTGAAGCTTACATCGCTGTATTTACCGGTTACCGTGTAAAAATACATACTGAAATTGACTCCGGCAAGAAACATGAATACAATACAAATCCAGTCGATGGGAGCAGAATGATATGAACCGATACTTGCGTTTCGTGTAGAAAATCCTCCTGTTCCCAGCGTAGCGAATGCATGCGAAAGTGCATCAATAAAATCCATACCTGCAATCATCAGCGCCGCTGTCTGCAACAGTGTCAGGACGACATAAATAAGCCACAGTGCTTTTGCAGTATTTGCAATTTTAGGAGTCATTTTTCCTTTTTCAGGACCTGTCGTTTCCGCTTTTATCAGTTGAAAGCCACCCACGCCAAGCAGAGGAAACAACGCTACCGTAAGTGCGACAACTCCCATTCCACCCAGCCAGTGCATCTGACACCGCCACAAGTTGATGCTGCGGGGAAGCCCCTCTATATCGCTCAGAATCGTTGCCCCGGTCGTCGTAAAGCCGCTGACACTTTCAAAAACAGCATCAACAGGTCTCGGTATACTGCTGCTTAAAAGCAAAGGAACTGATCCGAAAAGACAGGTAGCTATCCATGAAAATGCTACAATGGCAAAGACATTTTTTGCCGAAAAAACAACAGGACGCCGATGGCCGATCAGAACCGCAGCAACTCCTGCTAATACAGCTGCTGCCATCGGTATAAGAAAAACCGGAACTTCGGCATATTCGCAGCAGGCGTATGCTACACCCGCAGGCAGAAGCAGGGTTATACCAACTATCGCAAGTAAAACCAGAATAATCCGTACAATGGTAAAAGCAAACATTATTATTTTCCGTTAAACCGGTCCAGTATACGCCGGGTTTCTACTGTACCGGTTACAAGTATCAGCCTGTCGCCTGTAGACAGAACCGTATTGCCGACAGGAATAGTATATTCTCCGGTACCGTCTTTCTGCAAAAGCATGACAAGAAAAACTCCCGGATCTGAAATATTTTTCAGCGTCTTTCCTATATACGGTGAAGTCTCCGGCAATACGCATTCAATAACTTCAAGGTCCCCGGTGTTTATCGTATGGATCCCCATGACAGTTCTGCCTCTCAAGTGACTCATGATACTGTCTACAACAGCATCCCGCAACGGAACGGGAACGTCGATACCAAGTTTCCGTGCAATGGTCGCATATGCAGAACTTGCAACAAGGCTTACCGTTTTGGCTACACCAAGTGATTCCAGATAGGCAGCAAGGACCATATTAAGCTCATGATTATGTGTTACACAGATTGCAAGATCGCAGGTATTTAAACCCTCTTCCCGGATAAAACCTTCGTCTGTTACATCGGTACAAAAGACATTTGCGGCCGGGAAACGCGCAGCGGCGGCTTTCGTCAGATTTTCATCCGTATCAACGATAAGCAGATTCTGGGTCATATATGATTTCGTACCCCTGAGTCCGGAAAAAAAAGAAACTTTTTTCTGCTGCATAAGCTGACCGGCTACAATTGAACCGATTCTTCCAGCTCCAACCAGTACGACTTTTTTCAGTTCCCTGATATAAGATCCGCACAAGCCGAACAGTTCGCTCAAATCTTTCCGGCAGGCAAGCAGACCGATGCTGTCTCCCGAATTAAGCAGCGTAGATCCACTCGGCAGCGATGTTCTGCCGCCGGATTCAACATATACAACAAGGAACGGTTTATCGGAAAGCCGTCGGACATCCTGCAGTTTGCATCCTGCCATTCTGCTTCCGTTTTCAATCGTTATATGTGCGAGTTCATAGTCTGAATTTTCAAACGACAGTATATCGCTTACAGCACCATTTTTGACCGCTTCGACGATCGTTTTCGCGGCTTCCACATCCGGATGAATCATATAATCGATGCCGTACAATGGACGATGCTTATTCCCGAATGTGTCAGCATGTTTCTTTATCGCGTCAGATGTATTTATATAATACGCATAATTACGCACACGCGCAATTTTCAGCAGGTTCGGATAGACTGCATCGACAAGTGAACAAGTTATCATATTGACTTCGTCGTTGTCGGTAACACAGACAAGCGCTTCCGCTTTTGCTATACCGGCATCTTCAAGTGTCTGCAGATTGTTTCCATCAGCCTGAATCACCGCACAGTCCAGTCTGTTTGAAGCATGCCGGATCGTTTCTTCATCGTTATCTATAAGGGTAACGTCATTTTTTTCATTAATAAGGCGTTTTGCAAGTTGTACTCCGGTAAAACCTGCGCCTATAATAATTATTTTCAATTTTATCCCGTACCCGGGCAGCTTTTCAAACCTCATCAGATATTGCCATCCGGGTATTTTTTAATTCTAGCATATCATATATAAAAAAAAAAGCGGATATCTTTTTACAGATATCCGCTTAGCACCTGTGTACACTTTTTCAGATACACTGATAAAATCCCGGCGTCAGGATCAATATAATCTGATCTTCCTCAAAAAATTACTCAGGAAGATGCCCGCCGACGATCGTAATACGACCGTCTGTTGCCGGTGCAACCGGTTGCGGCAATGTGCTGACATAATCGATAAAGATATCATTCATCAGCATTGATGTATTATATGTATCTATAGAGTTTTTCAAAGCAACGTAACCGTCTCCTCCGTTTGCAAGATAATCGTTCGTCGCTATTCGGTATGTCCGGCCTTCATCAACCGGCTTTCCTCCGATCGTAACATCGGAAATACTGCCGTTTTCGCCTTTCGCATCATAAGTAACGGTATATTTCACTTCCTTCGAAACCTGAGCAAAACCGCCGGCGCCCTGATTGACGGAACCGATGAAATCAAACAGCTTTTTCACATCGCTTCCTTTAAGCGTAAGAACGTATACATAGTTTTCAAATGGAAGCATTGTTATTATCTGTTCTTTCGTCACAGACCCCTTGGGAAGGTTTGTACGGATATTACCACCGTTATGAAATGCAAAATCGACATTGACGCCGGTTTTTTTCAAATAGGCAACCGTAGCATCCGCAAGTATATCACCGCTTGCCATTTCCTGATAACGTGTCAGTTTTTTCCCGAACGGAAATTCATCAGTCGTTGTCATGACTACCTGCTTCAGCGACGCATTCGCCTTATCTATATACGGTTTGAGAAGCGCAGCCACGTCCGCATCCGGAGGGAAGGCTTTGTCTGTTATTTCAACCGGTTTCCAGGTAAAACCGGTGACTTTACCACCGGTAATCGTCATAACACCGTCGCCCATATATTTGCCCCATTCGTTCGCAGTAACAATGGGCGTTCCGTTGACAACTTTAGGCTCTGTAAAATAAGAATGCGAATGACCGTCGATAATAAGATCAATTCCTGAAACCTGCTGTGCAAGTTTTATGGATGTATTCTGGTCAGGTGTTTCTTCTATATCACCGAGATGTCCCAGCTCTATAAGAACATCAACCTTCTTTTTATTTCTGAGAAAAGAAACCATATCCTTTGCTGTCTGGATTTCGTCGGAAAAAGAAAGACTTTTGTCAGGACTTGCGATTACTTTCGTCCGGAGTGTCGTAAGCCCGAAAATGCCGACAGTAAAACCTTTATATTTTTTAATGATATACGGCTTCCCGAGATATTTACCGTTTTCCATTATATTCGCGCTAAGCCAGGTAAATTTTGACAGGCTCATCTGACCTTTCAATTTTGCAAGCGTTCCATCGAATTCGTGATTACCAAATGTTACAGCATCGTATCCGATTACATTATACGCTTTGATATCAGGCTCCGCTTTGAACATATTAGAAACAGCCATACCGGTATTAATATCACCTGCATCAAGTACGAGCACATTTTCATTTTCAGAGCGGATTTGTTTTACAAAAGTAGCGCGTTCTGCAAGACCGCCATGCCCGATACCATCCTTATCGGGTCTGCCCGTCACACTGCCGTGATGATCATTCGTATGCAGGATCACGAGTTTGTATTCAGTATTTGATTTTCTGCCAAGACTGGCACACCCGGCAAAAAGAAAAGCTGAAGCAGCAAAAACTGCAAGAATCTTTTCAATTCTCAAAATCATTTTCATAAAGTCCTCCAGATCTTTTATATATCTATTACAACATTGAAAAAATGCTCTGTCAATAAAGATTGCAGTTAATTTCAGATGAAAAAAAACAATTTACATGGTATAGTAATGCCGTCTGTGTACGTAAGGGAACACACTGTATGCAATGAACATATCGAAGTGTATTCTACACTATTCTGGAGCGAATTTATGTATATTCTTGTTGCAAAGCAGCTTTTGATTATGTCCCTTATCGCCATTATCAGTTTTATTTTTTCAAAATGGAAAAAAGCCGGAGAAGCCGAATCAAAGTACCTGAGTAATCTGCTTCTGTTTGTAATTTCGCCATGCCTTATTATTAACGCGTTCAATATAGATTACGATATGAATAAAATCAAACAGACTTCTCTGGTTCTGATGATAGCCTTGTCCATACAGCTCATCCTCTCTGCTATAGCACATCTGTTCATTCACTCCAGAACAGATATAGGAAAGCAGCGGGATCCTATTGACAAGATGGCGATCGTATACTCGAATGCGGGATTTATCGGAATACCGTTAATCAACGGGGTATTCGGTCAGTCCGGTGTTTTTCTGCTTATGGGATATATTGTAATGTATAATATTTTTTTGTGGACACATGGTATTTACCTTATAACACATAAAATCAGTATAAAACAGATATTCCTCAATGTTAATATTATTGCAATAATTGCAGGAATGACCTTATTTATTCTGCCGGGGAAGCTCCCGGATGCCATATCCCGGACAATCAAAATTATAGGGGATCTGAATACTGCAGTTTCGATGATTTTACTGGGTATTCTTTTCGCGAATTTCAAAAAACCGGAAAAAGGAGAGAAAAGTCCTTCTTTCAGAATACTCGTAACAGTTGGTTTACGGTTAATCGTTGCCCCGCTTGTATTGCTGCTGTTTATGTGGATCGGCGAGCACTATATCTTTACCGGAACGGATATACGTAAAATCTTTATTATACTTTTTATTGCCGCATCATGCCCGGTCGGTATGAGTGTCGCAAATTTTTCAGTACTATACGACAGAAAAAACGTTTCCTACGGCAGCCTTCTTGTTTCCATAACATCACTTTTCTGCGTTATTACTATCCCGTTACTGGTAAAACTTGCGGAAACAGTATTATAAAACAGTTTGCCCATCAATGCCCGGCCAGTTTTTTACCTTTCCACTCTGAAACAAAAAGGCCGGTAATAGTAAGCAGCGCACCGCCTTCCCCCATCAGTGTAACAGGTTCATGCAGTACAAAAAAAGCGAAAACAATAGTTACAACGGGAATAAGATATAAACCTGCCGTAACGCGTACAGTTCCAAGATAACTGCAGGATAAGCTCCAGGCGGCAAAACAGAACGACGATGCAGCAAGTCCCAGAAACAACAAATTTATACAGTTAAGCGGATCAGAGAACCGTTCAAGATTTACTGCCGCAGACAGGTTCACTGCAATATTTCTGTCCGCTATAAACCGGGGCCGGATACCTGTCAGTACAAGCGGAATCATAAAAAGAAGCGCATAGAAAAAAATTCTCCGCGTCGCCGGCAATGTTTTATAACCCAGTGCATTGATTTTGGATAAAAAGAGCGAATAAAAGCCCCACGAGACGGAAGCCGCCAGAGCAAGAAAATCCCCTCTCGGATTTAATTTAAGGACTGCCGTACCGTTAAAGCTTACAAAGGCAATACCGGTAATGGCGATGGCAAAGCCGGTAAAAAAGCGGATGTTTATATGTTTTTCACCAAGGAACAGTTGCGCAATAACGGCAGTAAAAATAGGGCATATTGAAACGATAATACTGACATTAGACGCAGATGTATATGATATGGCCATATTTTCCATAAACTGATACATCGTCACACCGAACAATCCATCGGCTGCAAACAACAGTTCATGCTTTCGTTTGTACACCGGCATGCGGTGCGGATAAAGTATCCATAATCCAATGTAAGCCATACAGAACCGCACGATAAGTATTTCAAGAGCAGAAAATGAACGGAGAAGATATTTTGTGCATATAAATGTTATTCCCCAGACAAATATAGTAAACGCTGCAAGTATGACACCTGCAGCAGTCCTTGTCCTGTTTCCATAATAATTCATGTGGCAGAGTATAACATGAAGGTAAAAAAATCAACATCCCATTCATACGAATAAAACGGATTTTACAGAATATGAAATACATGATACAATCCGGACATGTCTCAGGAAAACAGTAACCGGAATACTTACCTCATTTCTTTTTTCGCAGCACTTTGCATGTTTCTTTCTGCTGTTGAATATGCTATTCCCAAACCGCTGCCCTTCATGCGTATCGGACTTGCGAATCTGCCGATTCTGCTTTCCCTCCATAAAATGAATAAGCGCAGTACATTGCTTCTGATACTTCTTAAGATAGCAGGTCAGGGATTTATTTCCGGAACTTTTTTTTCCTATATATTCCTGTTTTCAGCAGGCGGTTCTTTTGCAAGTGGAATTGCAATGATAGCTGTATATGCACTGTTGGGTAAAACAAAACTTATTTCTTTCATAGGGTTAAGTCTTGCAGGATCTCTTGCAAATACAACAGCCCAGCTGGTTCTGGCACGTTTTATACTATTCGGGCAGAATACCCGCTATATAGCTCCTGTTCTTCTTGTATCAGGACTTATAACCGGAGCCGGGCTCGGTATCTTTGCCAACATGTTTGTAAGCCGGTCGAAATGGTATGCATCGCTTCCTGATGCAGCCCCCTGCGGCTGTACTATATGCGGAGAAATAACAGGATGAAGCTGCCTGCCGGTATTTCAAAACACACAATGTATTTCTTTAACGAGCGCATCAAACCGGAAATATTATTTATCGCAGCGATGGTTTGTTTCCCCATATTCTTATTCCTGCCAAGTTCAGGTACAATATGGCTGGCCGCTGTACTTTTTTCTATTCTTACATTACTCAGACGGGGGAAAGTCAGTATAATGCCATCAGTTATTATTACGGCAGGCATAATAATATTTGCACTGCTTTCTCCTTATGGAAAAGTACTCGTTCATTTCGGATCTTTCAGAATTACCGAAGGAGCCCTCAAAAACGGATTGCATAAAAGTGGCATACTTATAGGTATGGTATTTTTGTCCCAGTTTGCCGTATCTTCAAAGCTTCATTTTCCGGGAAAATTCGGAATATTTTTGAGTAAAACGTTCAGCATATTCGATGAGTTAACCGCAAAAAAGATTTCAATCAGACCCGGAAATATTATTTCTTCCATAGATGAACGTCTTACGGAAATCTGGTCTGAAGGAAAATGAATCCGGGAATGGAAAAAGAAACTGCATCCCTTCCGATTACTCCATATCTTGACACCATATGCATGTCTTTAAAAACCTCACCATCGCATTTCCTTATACTGACTGCAGAAACAGGTGCAGGAAAATCAACAGGAATCCCTCCTGCCCTGCTTGATTACTTTCCAGGACATATCATCATGCTTGAGCCGCGACGACTGGCTGTACTGGCAATAGCAAACCGGATTGCGCATTCTTTGGGAGAAAATCCCGGACAGACAGTCGGCTACCGTATGCATCTGGAATCATGTATATCAGGGCAGACAAGACTGGAAATAATAACAGAAGCGGTTCTTATCCGTAAACTTCAGGCAGATCCTCTGCTCGAAGACACAAATATTGTCATCCTGGATGAATTTCATGAACGATCCGGACATACCGATCTGGCACTCGCCTTTCTCAAAGAAACCATGCAGCTGCGCAACGATCTGTATGTAATCGTCATGTCAGCAACGATCGATACCGGGCAGCTGGCTGCCTATCTCGGTACGGATGCCGTACCGGCACCGGTCGTTACCGTTCCCGGCCGGCAATTCCCGGTGACAATAGAATATGCCGGTACAATATCCCCCGTACAGGCAATCAGAAATGAACTCTCTCATCCTCACGCAAACGGTACCATACTGGTTTTCCTTCCGGGTATAAAAGATATAGAATCTTGTGTTACAGAACTGAAAAATACACATACGGATGCGGATATATTGATATTGCACAGCTCCATAAGCTTTTCGGACCAGAAAAAGATACTGGATCCACCTGTTCAGGATAAAAAGCGCCGGATTATTCTGTCATCGGCTATAGCAGAAACATCCCTCAGTATTCCCGGGGTATCGGTAGTCATCGATTCCGGGCTTGCACGCATAAACCGTATGAATATCATCGCAGGGATGGAGCAGCTCGGTACTGAATATGAAAGCGTTTTTTCAGCAATACAGCGTACAGGCCGTGCAGGTCGTACAGGGCCGGGAGCGTGCATACGGCTATGGAATAAAACCGATGTACGTACAACCAGGACTCCACCGGAAATTTTAAGGACAGACCTTACTCAACTCGTTCTTGAATGTGCACAGTGGGGAGTATACGCCCCGGATAAACTGAAGTGGCTTGACACCCCTGCATCTGCTGCATGGAATAATGCAAAAGAACTGCTTATTACACTTGGATGCATAGACTACAATGATGCAGAAGAAAAATATCATATAACACCTCTGGGAAAGGCAACCCTGACCCTCGGATTACATCCCCGGCTTGCCTGTACAGTACTGGCAGGACTGCTTTACCGGAAATCAGATATGGCAGCGGATACGGCCGGTGCCATCGCGCAGTCTGTGTCCTGTGCGCTGCAATACAGCAGTTACAGAAATGCATCACCCGAAATCCGGAAAAAACTGGCAGACGATCTCAGCAGACGGGTAAAAGACTGTATTCCCATGCTCGCCGATTATCTGTACCATAAAACAGTAAATACCATTCATGTTTCCGTAACGACAGGAATTCTGCTTTCCGGTTTCCCGGACAGGCTTGCACGGCTCAGAGAAAATACAGGACTGTATCAGTTTCCTTCAGGACGGTTTGCCTCGCTGCCTGCCGCTATAAAGCAGAGCTCAAGCGGTTTTTCCGAATGGATAATAGCACCGGAAGCAGATGCCGGAGAACGGACCGGGAAAATATACAGTTTCGAAAATATATGTACTGCAGATGCGGAAAACTGGTTGAAAAACCGGGTGAAAAAGATAATAAAAACTGAATTTGTTGAAGGAACGCGGAAACTCCGTAAAACGGAATATACCTGTTACGGAAAAATAATCCTGCTGACGAAAAAGCTTGAAACAGAAAGCGGAGACACAGCCGAAGCAGTCTGTAACGCTGTAGAAACATACGGTATAAGCTGGCTTCCTCTGACTGATAAAACGAAAGATTTCCTGCTGCGCGTACAGTTTTATATCCAGCAGACAAATTCCGGAAACCACACTTTTTACATAAAACCGGATCCGGACAGCCGGAATATAGAAGCACAGCGTATTCCCGATCCTTCAAATCTTGCAGAAAATGTCAGAGAATGGTTTTTACCGTTTCTTTCAAAGGATAATTCTATTACCGGGCAGATGGTATATGAAGCCCTGTACTGGTATTTTGACGGAAAAAACATCGACAGATGCGTTCCCTGCCAGTTAACCATTCCAAATGGAAAGACTTATAAGCTTTATTACGAAAAACGGACAAATACAGATAACAAACCGTATGTACAACCTGTTCTTGAAATAATTATTCAACAGATTTTCGGCTGTTTTGAAACACCGCATATACTGGGCTGTCCGGTACTGCTCAAGTTGCTGTCACCTGCACGACGACCTCTCCAGATTACTGACGATCTTGCAGGTTTCTGGCAGAACACCTGGCCTGAAGTCTGCAGGGAAATGAAAGGGCGATATCCGAAGCACAACTGGAATTACAGAACAACGGAAAAATGTTAACGGCGAAAACAAACTATTATATGGAATACAAATAACCATCACTTACATTCTGCCGTATCCGCTGTTCCAGTTTTTTTACTGCAATCCATACAGGGAAACACATTTTTTTGGGAAGCCTGTCTACAGAAAACCAGCGGATATTTTCGTATCCGGAACTGCACCTGTACCAGTTTTCAGCAACCATTCTTCCTGTCAGTTTACAAGAATAAACCGCAAACGAAAAAAATGGGAATCCGCAAGAGACAAGAGGAGTTCTTGAAAAATGAAAACATTGATCTGAAAAAAAATCTCTGTTTCCATCCACGGTTTCATCCGCTGCTTTCCGGATTGCCGCCTGAAATAGTGGTTCTTCTTTATTTTGTACACTGATAAATGAATTCCATTGCCCCGGATGTTTTATCATTCCGGAACAAAACCCCAGCAAAACCTCAATTCTATCGTTGTTATGTTTCCAGAACAGTATAGCCGATACACAATATTTTTTTATTTTTTTCATTAAATACCCTGACCCTTTATCCGGATATATTAACACATTCTTCTGAAATAACAGGACCAGAGCATACGTTTTTAAAAGTTACTCCGATTTTAAGAACGCAACCTTATAATATCGTTTTATTTTTGTTCTCCCGCTGTGTGTTGCGCAAATATATTGGCCAATATTGCACCAGAAATATTATGCCATACGCTGAATACAGCTCCCGGGATAGTAGCAAGCGGATAGCGGGCAAAATGCAAAGCAGCCAGAGATGTTGCCAGTCCAGAATTCTGCATACCGACTTCAATGGATATTGCACGGCATTTTGTAGTATTTAATCGTAAAACTTTTCCTACGCCATAACCGGCAAGATAGCCGAAAACATTATGAAGAATAACGACAACAATAATCAGCAGGCTGGAACCAAGGATCTTGGATGCACTGGCCGAAACTACCGATGCAACAATAGCAACTATTGCCAGTGTAGAAATAAGCGGCAAAATCCTGACAATATGTTGTGTAATCCTGTTAAAGAAATAATTGATGATAAATCCCAGAATAATTGGAACGAGAACAACCTGTATGATCGAAATAAACATTGCATACATATTCACGTCGATACGCTGACCTGCATACAGCCACGTAAGAAACGGGGTAAGAAACGGCGCAAACAATGTAGACATAGCGGTCATACCTACAGAAAGAGGTACATCACCTTTTGAAAGGAACGTCATCACGTTGGACGACGTACCTCCCGGACAGGTTCCCACGAGAATAACACCGATTGCAAGTTCAGGAGAAAGCCGGAACAGTTTTGTAAGTAAAAATGCCAGCAGAGGCATAATCGTAAACTGGGCTATAAAACCGATAATGATATCCTTCGGACGACTGAATACAACTTTGAAATCATTAGGCTTAAGAGTAAGCCCCATACCGAACATGACAATACCAAGCAGCCAGGAAATCCAGCTGGTTTTAATCCAGTTACAGGTAAAAGGTTCAAACAATGCCAAAGCTGC
>DCFS01000259.1:16112-22330 GCA_002319875.1 Treponema sp. UBA1798
TTTCCATATATAACCCCTGTTATTAAATTATACTAATATTATTGTAGCAGTATTAAATAACAGAGTAAAGCAGAGTAAAGAAAGTGAGTATGCCTGTCATCAACAGGCATTGTTTAAGGTGTTCAGGTCAAACAATGCTTTAGCCTGTATTCAGCGTGTTTTCCTTTGTACTTTTCTAAAAAATTTCTCCATAGCATAGAATACAGCCTGTATTGCGGAACAGACGAGCAGATAAATAATAAAAATATCAAGATATGCCTCAATATAATTATATCCATACGAAGCTTCGATTTTCGCTATAGCAGTAATGTCCTTTACCGTCATCAGAAATACAAGTGATGTTTCCTTAAAAAGATTTATTGTCAGGTTACATAAATTCGGTATGGCAGAAACTGCTGCCTGGGGAATGATTACCAGATGGAAAGCCTGAAGTTTTTTCATTCCAAGAGCAGCGGCAGCATCCATCTGACCGCCATCAACAGTAAGTATTGCAGAACGAATAAGTTCAGAAAAACCTGCAGCAGTATGAATCGTAAAAACAACGAGAGCATAAATGACCGGATCGATACTGAAAATATCGTAAGTACTACCGGTTTTAAGTACAAACCAGTTGATCAGACTTGGAAGAAGGCTGTAAATAATCAGTATCTGCACAACGATCGGCGTTCCCCGTATAAAAGATACATATATTTTTACCATCGGAGTAAGTATACGTACGCGATAAATACGGACTAATGCCATAAAAAAGGCGGGAACAACCGAAAAGACAAGGGCAAGTATCGTTATCTCAAGCGCAACCGGAATCCCCTGAAGCGCAAGAAAAAATGTACGCCAAAGAAACGGAAGGTTCAGCTCCATATTCCGCCTTCTCTGCCGACAATAGAAATGCCACGCAGATAACGGGTTTCAACAAGCGAAAGGATCTTTTCGATAATAAGCGTCAATAGCCAGTATATACAGGCAAGTGCAATATATGCTTCAAGACCGTGGGCACCATACGAACGGCCTATCAGTACCTGGGTTTCTCCCATCAAATCAATAAAACCGATAATAAATGCAAGAGAGCCCTGTTTTAAGAGTATAATTACTTCATTACAGAAATTCGGAACTGCAACTGAAACAGCCTGGGGAATAATTACAAACCAGGCTGTCTGAAGCCGGTTCATTCCAATACAAAAGGCTGCTTCACTTTGCCCGCTGTCTACGGATATATAAGCAGATCTCATAAGTTCACACATAGAAGCACCGGACATCATGGCAAGTGCATCCACAATATAAAACAGCTTACCCGTATATCCGGCATGTATTCCGGTGAAATACTGATAAATTCCCGGAAATCCATAATAAACAACAAAAAGCAGCACGATGGATGGTGTACACCGGATTATATGAACGTAAAATACCGATATACTTTCAGCCGGTTTAAAACCAGACAGACGCCCCCAGGCAAGGAGTGCTCCCAGAATAATTCCCGCAAATAATGAAAGAACCATGACACCGAGAGTCACACCGGTATAGGGAATAAGTATCAGCAAAGAGTGCCAGATAAAGGTAACATCAAAAGGACGCATAGACAATTACAGTATATTGAACCGTTTATATAAATGAAAGGCTTTTGCCTGTGGTGAGTATAATACCTCGCACGATACCGGTTTATTTTACATATTTTGAAACATCTTCTCCAAAATACCTGTCGGCAAGCACTGTGTAGGTACCATTCTCATGCAGAGTTTTAACAGCTGCGTCATAGTCGTCAGCAAGCTGAACTTCATTTTTGTTGAACAACGGCCATGTCGGAATCGCCTGATATACGACATAAGCAAGTTTGTCAGCATACTGATGATATGCACCCTTCGGATCCAGGACATTACGTTTATAAGCTACCTGAAGATCAAAGAAGCCATCGTAACGTTTTTCAAGTACCCACGTATATGATTCAGGAATATCAAAAACATCCGACGGGACAAGCTTTATCTGCATATCCGGATGTACCTTATTAAAATCAGTAATAATAGAAAACTGAGCAGACTGCGGAGAAATAGGGACAAGCTTTCCGCTGAAACGCGCGAAACTCTCCAGATCATGAATCTTATCCTTATTTTCGCTGCGGAATGTAAGTCCTATAATACTGGCACCAAGATAGTTCTTCGGAAACAGATATTTCAGCCGCCGCTCCGGAGTTGACCACGCACCTTTGATGCCTGCCGCATATTTACCCGTTTCAACACCGATAAGCAGATCATCATCCGAGGTTGGAACAAACTCAACCGTATACTGCGGATACATTTTATCTATTTCACGCCATACGGCAACTTCAAAACCGTCGGATTCTCCTTTTTCATTAGTAAAAACATACGGCACATAGGTTTGCGTATGGGCTATATAAATTTTTTTACCGGCCGGGTTCTTTGCCGTTCCGGCTGATACGGACGGTATTTTTTTAGAACAACCTGACAGTGCAGACAACAATAAAGCCGTAGCTATATATACGGCAAAAAAATGACTCTGTTTTTTTTTCATGATACACCTTCTTTTTACCTGCAGACTCTATAGAAACGGTCAGACTTCGTATAACCGCCATTATCAACCGGAAACAGAAATTCTATTTTGGAGCATCAACAACCACGCCGCAAGAATCAATATATGCTGCTGCAGAAAGCGCTGCAACATTTCCCTCTCCTGCAGCTTTTATATACTGATACGGCGTTCCGGTAATATCTCCGGCAGCAAAACAACCGGATATATTTGTTTCAAGCTTTCTGTTTACTGTAATATGATTGCCATCCATCTTCAACCCTTCAAGCAGTATCGCGGGGGCTATGCTGTTACGAAGAATGAAGACACAAGCTACATCCAGAATCCGGCCGGGAAGAACAAGATGCCCGGCCTTAAGCTCTCCCGTTATTTCCTGGGGAACCATGTGCAATACTTCTATCACCTTTTTCTGATCATCGTTAAATGTCACCGGGTCTTTATACAGGGGAATATAATACACATGATTGCATATTGAAGCCAGAAAAACAGCTTCGTTTTCTTCCTCTCTGCCGGAAGCAATAACAGCAATATCTTTTCCTTTATACAACATCCCGTCACACGTTGCACAATAACTTACACCGCGTCCCAGATATTTTTGTTCTCCGGCATAGGGTTTACCGAAATCAACTCCGGTAGCAATAATCACTGTTTTTGCATCGTACTGGTTCTTTCCGGAAAGCAGAGAAAAATAATTACCCATTGCATATATATTCGTAATCCGCTCTTCTGTTATGTCTATATGCATCGATGCCAGATGATTTGTAAAAGCGGCTGCTATTTCTTCCCCGCTTTTCCCGTAAAGACCGGGATAGTTATTTATCTGATGCGCTTTAAAAAGCTTGGGACTCGTTTCCCTGCTGCCGAACAGCCGGAACGTCTTTCCCCGGGCCGCAGCAGTTATCGCAGCCGAAATACCAGCCGGACCAGTTCCGATAATCGCGATATCAATTTTCTGTTCCATCATATAAGTAATACCCCTTTATAAATGTATACAACTTATATATAAAAATCAAACAGACCGTGTACAGCAACAAAAAATAGCTCAGATGAAATATCTGATTGCGGAATTTTTAAAGAAGCCGCTTCCGTAAGAAACAGATTTTTGATCGTGTTTTAATTACTTTAAGGCAACCTCTAAAAAATCACTTTCAGTGACTTTTTAGAGATGCCGTCGAGTTTTAAGTCGCTGTAATATCGCGACTTAAAACATCGCACTTTCAGAGTCACCTCTAAAAAACAAATTTAGAAAAATTATAATTCCGTGTTAAACTATATATAATTGAGGCGTTTCCAAAAGTCAGACAAATTTTGAAAAATGACCCGATTTTTATTACGCTTTTACGGAGTGTACAATATGGAGAATGTAGAAAAAAAAAGAAGCCTGCGCAGACACCTGACGTTTGTCATCGGTCTCGGTCTCGGTATTGTTTTTATTGCCAGCGGACTGTTTCTGGTCCTGTATGTCCGTAAATCTTTTAATACACTCTCTGATTCATATCTGCTGGCAGAAACCAATCAGAATACCGAACAAGCCCGACTTTTTTTGTCGACAGCATTCAACAGCTGCCAATCGCTTGCCGATACATTCGGAGAATTCGAATCCATACCGCAGGCAATACGCCGCTCTTATCTGAATGATCTGATGAAGAATACCCTTAAAATGAATGAAGATTTCACCGGTGTCTGGACGGTCTGGGAGCCGGAAGCTCTGGACGGCCTGGACTTACAGTATGCAAATACACCCGGATATGATAAAACCGGTCGTTTTATTCCATACTGGACAAAAATTGATTCAAAAATTGACTGTACACCGCTTACGGACTATGACACAAGCTTCTGGTATACGAATCCACTCCACAGTGATACCGGTCTTCTCATAGAACCGAATCAGTACGAACTCCAAGGAAAACAGATGTTTGTAGCAGGTGTAGCATTTCCTATACGCGACAAGGGAGGAAAAACGATCGGTGTAGCAGGAATAGATATCTCCCTTGCCCATATTTCAGAACTCCTCGCGCAGAAAAAAGTATATAAATCGGGTTACTTAATGCTGCTTTCTTCAACCGGACTTCTTGCAGCCGGTCCTGACAGCACGAAATTCGGACAGACGGCAGAAGAAGTTACACGATATACTGATACTTTCAAACAATCGGAACAGAATAAAAAGACTTTTACTATCAGGGAAAAAGACAGCTTCACCGGAAAATTCTGTATAAAATATTTCGTTCCTTTCACCGTGGGCAATGCCCCACAGACATGGTTTCTTTCTCTCGTTGCCCCGATAACTGAAATAAACAGCAATACCGACACTGCCGTAAAATCAGTAATTATTGTATTTACCGTTTCGCTGATTGTAGCACTGCTGCTTGTTCTGGGAAGTATAACCTCTGCCGTACTGCAGATAAAAAAAGGTGTCGATGTAATGAAAAATATTTCACAGGGCGACGGAGATCTTACCATACAGCTTCCGGTGAGGAAAAATGATGAAATCGGACAACTTTCCAGATATTTTAATGAAACGCTTTCCAAAATCCGTAATTCAATCAGACAGGTAAAAGATGAAGTTCAGACAATGCAGGGAACAGGAAACCGGCTCGCGGAAAATATGAGTGAAACGGCAGCCGCCGCAAATGAAATAAAGTCAAATATAGACAGTGTCAATTCACAGACAAAAAAACAGTCCGAAAGTGTTAATCAGGCAACAGGTTCCATCAGTTCAATAACCACCAATGCAAAAACCCTCATACATGAAATTGAAAATCAGTCATCCAGTGTTGTTGAGGCTTCTTCTTCAATCGAACAGATGGTCGCTAATATCCGTTCCGTAACCCAGATTCTTGAAAAGAACAGCATTTCCATGCAGTCTTTGAATATCGCTTCTGATGAAGGCAAAAAAAGTATTACAACGACCGTCGAATTCACCGGAAAAATAGAAGAACAGTCTCAGGCTCTCCTGCAGGCAAGTACTATCATACAGAATATTGCGAGCCAGACAAACCTTCTGGCTATGAACGCAGCTATTGAAGCGGCACATGCCGGTGAAAGCGGTAAGGGATTTGCCGTTGTTGCAGATGAAATCCGTAAACTGGCAGAAGATTCCAATAAACAGGGTAAGACTATCACTGATAATCTGAAGGGCGTTCTGACCAGTATCCATCAGATATCAGAATCTGCCACAAGTCTTCAGAATAAATTCAATCAAATATATGAATTAACCCAGACCGTAGCACAACAGGAAAATACTATCATGAACGCGATGCAGGAGCAATCGGAAGGCAGCGGACAAGTTCTCGAAGCTATGAAACTTATCAACGACGTTACTGTCAACGTAAAATCTGGAGGAGATACGATGCAGGAATCAATTAACGCTGTTAACAGTGAAATGAGCCTGCTTACGCGTCTCACACAGGAGATAACTTCGAATATGGAAGAAATGGCTCTCGGTACGGCCCATATCAACGAATCGATCAACAGTATAAACGATACAACAAAACAGAACAGGGACAGCATAGACAACCTGGTAACAGCTGTAGATAAATTCAAAGTGTAAAAAATCTCCTGCTCCAGCCAGCGGGGATGGAGTTATCTAAAGATATTGCAGCCGGAATTTCAGGCTCTCCGTACGAATCAACAACCACGCCCCAAGGGGCGAGGTATATTGTTCTCTAAAGGTATTGCAGTCG
>DCFS01000114.1 GCA_002319875.1 Treponema sp. UBA1798
GAAATTCTGCATAATGCGTTATGGTTCAAAACGGAATATGGATTCCGCAGCAGTCTGGGCAGCTATATTGTCAGCGGTTCAATAGATCTGCTGACTGCCAATCCGGACGGAACTTTTTCGATCATCGATTATAAAACCGACCGGAACGTAAATCCGCAATTATATTACAACCAGCTCGTCTGCTACAGAAAAGCCGCTGCAGCATTATGCAGAACCGCGGAAAAAAACATAACCTGCACGCTTTACTATCTGCGGAGCGGAAAGGAAGTCGACATTACGGATGCAGTGGAGCAGATAACGCTGGATGATAACCGTATCAGGGATGTCATTTTACAGGAGAAGAAATATGAACCTTTATTGCCAGATACGGGACGTTAATGTACGATAATTTTTATTTTTTGAATCAAAACCGCACAGTCCGCAATTGACACAGAGGGCCTGTTTTCCGATACTATACTCAGCAAAGGGGAGTAGTTCCCAAAAGCAGGATCAACATACTGGTTTATTACCTGGTTCTGCTTACTTTTTAAACGAAGTTAAACGAGACCTTTGCCTGCCGGAACACGGCGGGCAGAGGTTTTTTTATCCTCTCCGCCCGCAGGCAAAAAACAGAAACGGAAGGGAATATATATGGATTTTCCAGTTATTTTTGCGATTGCTGTCAGTCTGTCATTAGATGCATTTGCCGTCACCATTGCCAACAGTTGTGCAATCTGTGGTCTTCAGCTGAAATACGGCATCAGAATGTCGTTATTTTTTGCAATATTCCAGGTCGTAATGCCTGCCATCGGATGGGTTGCAGGCGTTACATTCTGCCGTTACATACAGGCATTCGATCACTGGATTGCATTCGTTCTGCTTGCAGTAACCGGTGGCAGGATGATAATTGAAGGCATCAGGGCACGTCAGCAGACGACAACAACGGAATGTTTTGTTACACCAAAAACGGACTGCCGCCGGTTATCGACGCTGCTTGTTCTGTCTCTGGCAACAAGTCTTGATGCCATGGCTATCGGTATTTCCTTTGCTGTTCTCGGTGTTCCGATTCTCGAACCATTACTCGTTATCGGCGTTGTGACCTTTATTATATGTTTTTCAGGTTTTTTTCTCGGCAAGTTTCTGAGGAATTCAATTCAACTGCCTTTTGAAATCATCAGCGGAATCGTATTGGTCCTGATCGGCTGTAAAATTCTTATTGACGGACTGAAATAAACCGCAGACAGGTTAAACAGCGGGTGCGTTGTTTTACCTGTATACAGACCGTACAAAAACTGCACTGACCGGAACATTTTTCCATATACTGACTTCAACACCGATTACGACAAGAGCGAACAACCGTAGTCCCCGATAATCTGCCGGAGTTCATCAATATAATGCTGTGCACACCGGCTCAAAGTTGTCCTGCTGTTTGTAATATAGCCGATCGTCATGCTGTCGTCGACAGCCAGCGGCACTGCGACAATCTGCGTACCATTAAGGTCACTCGTTACCACACCGCTTGAAATCGTATAACCGTTCACACCAATAATCAGGTTAAACAGCGTTCCACGGTCACTGACATGAATATTTTTACGGTGGAAAACAGTACTCTGCATTTCCTCGGAAAAATAAAATGAATTGAAATCCCCCTGCTCAAACGACAGATAAGGATACGCGTCGAGATCTCCGAACGTTACTGATTTCCGGTGAGAAAGTTCGCATGATGCACTCACGAATACGTGGGGAGAGGCCTTAAACAGCGGATGAAACACAAGCAGATTTTCATGCAGGAGTTTGGCAAGTACTTTCCCGTTAAAATCGTTCAAATAGAGAATTCCCAGTTCACTCTTCATATTCCGGACATCTTCGATAATTTCAGACGTACGCGTTTCCCGCAGTGTATATTCATATTCGTCGGAAGCAGTATCCCGTATAATATTGCAGAACGCGTTTACAGCAAATGCATAATGTTGTGTCGAAATGGAACAGCGCTGCCGTGACGGTTTTTTATGTGTATACCGCTCTTCCAGCAGATCTGCCTGTTCCACCACCTGGCGTGCATACGAAAGGAATTCTGCACCATCGGATGTCAGTACGATTCCCTTCGTATTCCGGCTGAAAATTTCTATACCAAGCTCTTTTTCCAGTTCCTTTACGGAATTGGAAAGAGCCGGCTGCGAAATGTAAATATTTCGTGCAGTTTCCGTTATGGAACGGTATTCGACGATTTTGATAACATATTTCAACTGCTGCAGGGTCATATATCCAGCCTATCCGCTGCGGAAAAAGCTGTCAACTATATTTCAGGTATAGTGACTGATCTAAAATCTATCGGATTCAGCTAAAAACATCCGGGTCACTTGCAAAAATCCGGTAGCGTTTTGCAAGTAACTTCGCAGTTTTTCCCAATCCCCATATTACAATGAGAAAAATGGATTCATACAGTATGGAAAGCAGGACGGTTTTTCTCAGTAAAAAACCTGTCCGCTATACCCCATAACATACGAAATTTTGTTAGCAGTATCTTTCAGCATAGGAACAGTATCTTCAATTTCCTGTGCACTCATATTGTCTGACAGAGAACTCACACTGATTGCTGCAACGACCGTCCGGCCATGTCCAAGAACAGGAACCGCCGAACAGTTGTCCCCCTCTATAAATTCATCGCGATCTCTTCCAACACCTTCCGTACGGACCTTTTCCAGCTCAGTTTTCAGGCAAACGGGATCCGTTATTGTGTTCTCAGTATATTTATTCAACCCTTTTTCCGCTATCAGATGGTCAAGCGCATTTTCATCAAGATTACAGGTAAGCACTTTACCAAGACCGGTACAATGAAATGGAAGCACCCGTCCCGGCGTAAAATATGTACGCGGCGTAGTTTTCGTATCGATACGATCAAGCATCAAAACTTCTCCCTGATAAAAAACGGCCATATTAATATTGGCTTTCGGAAACTGATTCCACAGCAGTTCAAGATAAGGCATAGTTATTTTTCTTATTTCAAGCGACTGCAGCGCTTTCCGTGAAAGTTTAAGTGTTTTCAATGACAGGAAATAAAGTCCCGTCGCTTTATCCTTTGTCATATATCCGGTATTTTCAAGGCTGGAAAGAAGTCTGAACGTCATATTGCTGTTCAGTCCCAGCGCGTCACAAACATCGGTTATCGATAAAGGTCCCGTATGCCCGGACGCAAGGTCAAGGATCTGGAAACAGCGCATTACTGTTTTTATATTATATTTATCATCATCTGTTTCCATAATAAGTCCCCCCCCCACCAAAAAATATAATAGTTATATACTATTATAGCAAAATTATATAAAAAAACAAAGTACATTAATAAAATGAGGCGTTCTTAAAAGTCAGACGAGTTTTGAAAGTGGCTCAAATATATATGAAATTAAAAATCAAAAATGTACTGATATCGATCAGGATCCAGACTTTTACAGAGAACCATGATATAATTATTACATGACTGATCTGATTGTAAATAATCTGCCATGGTTCTGGGTTACGGTAATGCTGGCCTGTATCGTAATAGAAAGCCTTACATTTTCACTGACAACAATCTGGTTTGCATGCGGAGCTCTTCTCACAATTTTTGTTTCAATGACTCCTCTTTCATTCCGCTGGCAGTTACTCGTTTTCGCAGTTGTTTCTTTTATACTGCTTGTCATGACCAGACCGCTTGTTGTAAAGAAAACAGCAGCAAAAAAACAGTTACGGACAAATGTTGATGCACTCATCGGAAAGGAAGTGCCGCTCATAAAAGCCATTACACCGTTTGATAAAGGAGAAATCAGATATAATGGTACGCTATGGTCTGCACAGAGTACGGATGGAACTGCAATCGCAAAGAATACTGTCTGCAGAATAACTGGTATACAGGGTAATACGATTTTGGTACTACCACTGGAAAATACTGTTTCCGCTCAAAACGGAAGGGAGAAAAACAAATGATTTATGTTACGATAGCCCTCATTGTTATTGTTATGCTGCTTATTATTACGAACATCCGCATCATTCCGCAGTCTCAGGCATCGGTAATAGAACGGCTTGGGGCATACTACGCTACATGGACTGTAGGTCTGCATGTCAAAGTACCCTTTATCGATCGAATTGCAAGTACAATAAGTCTTAAGGAAAAAGTACTTGATTTTGATCCTCAGCCGGTAATAACCAAAGATAACGTAACCATGATGATCGACACGGTCATCTACTTTCAGATTACTGATCCCAAACTATACACATATGGCGTCGAACATCCTATCAATGCGTTAGAAAATCTGTCCGCAACAACGCTCAGGAATATTATCGGAGACCTTGAACTTGATGAAACACTTACAAGCAGGGACGTCATCAATACAAAAATGCGCAGTATTCTTGATGAAGCGACCGATCCATGGGGAATAAAAGTAAACAGGGTTGAAGTAAAAAACATTATTCCGCCGGAAGCGATCAAGGAAGCGATGGAAAAACAGATGCGGGCAGAACGCGAACGGCGTCAGCAAATTCTGATTGCTGAAGGGCAGAAACAGTCCGCCATACTCGTTGCAGAAGGTAAAAAACAGTCTGTTATTCTTGAAGCAGAAGCTCAAAAGATTGCCTCTATCCAGAAAGCTCAGGGGCAGGCACAGGCGATACTTGAAGTACAGAAAGCTACTGCTGAAGGATTGCAGATGATAAAAAACATAAAAGCAGACGATGCGGTTATAAAACTGCGCAGTCTTGAAGCGTTCGAAAAAGCAGCAAACGGACAGGCTACGAAAATTATTATTCCGTCAGATATTCAGGGGCTTGCAGGTGTCGTAACCGGTATTACGGAACTTGTAAAAGATGTTCCACAACAGAAGAAGTAATACAATTAATAATTATATGAAAGTATATGCACATCGGGGTTACAGCGGCAAATATCCGGAAAACACTATGCTGGCGTTCCGAAAAGCTGTGGAAACGGGTTGTGATGGAATTGAACTTGATGTCCAGTTAACAAAAGATGGAAATGTAGTCGTGATACACGACGAAAAGATTGACCGAACGACAGACGGAACGGGGGCTGTCGAGCAGTACAGTCTTGAAGAATTGCAAAAGTTCAATGCAAATAAAACTCATCCTGATGCGGGAAGCTATGAACGGATACCATCTTTTGAGGAATACTGTGGATGGATAAAAACAACAAATGTAATAACAGATATAGAACTCAAAACAGGCAAGGTTTATTACCGCGATCTGGAACGGAAAACGCTTGATATCGTAAAATCACATGACCTCGAAAAAAAAGTTTTCTTCTCATCTTTTAATCCTCTGTCTGTAATCAAAATCAAGCATATGGCGCCGGACATACCCTGCGGTCTGCTGGTCGAACAGCCGATACGGCATGCAGGTTTTATGTGCCGAATGTTCGGCATTGACTACTACCATCCGGGCAAAAAAACATTGACTGAAGACATAGTTATGGAATGCCACGCCAACGGCCGGCTGGTAAATGTATGGACAATCACTACCAGAGAAGAAGCTATCCGGTTAAAAAGACTGAATGTAGATGGTATATTTACCAATTTTCCTGATTTAACGACAGTCTAACACAATTTTCTTTATTTTATGACCCATGGCAGAATCGAACTGCCGACAACCTGCTTAGAAGGCAGGTGCTCTATCCAGCTGAGCTAAAGGGCCAGAATACCGGAAAACTCAAATGGCCAACCGGTATGATTCAGGATAATACTATATAACCGCTTCTTTTGCAACAGGTCTGTAATTCTTTATCACAGAACGGGTGCCGGACAAAATCAGTTATCGGTTTCATTCTGGTCTATTGTTACAGAGCCAAGATGAAGAACCAGGCTGTATGATGTCGTGTAGGAAGAATCACGCCCTACTGCGACAGCGTACATATCTACATACCACTTACCGCTTGAAGATGCAGTACCATATTCAACATCGTCATCACCGCTGACCGGAACAGCATTGTCATCGTCTGATGACGTCCTGCCGAAATCAAACGTGTATTTATTTCCGACACGAAGCGGAACAGCAAGCTCCGTACCGGCTATGGTTATTTTTGCGGCATAATCGTTACTCGAACCGTAATGCATCAGACGTATATATACACGACGGTTACTGCCAGTTGCAGATACAAGAGGCGTTATAGTTCCGCTGTCCGTTCCAAGCTGCTGATATTCATATGTTTCAATCATTTTTGTCGCTGCTGAAGAATAGTTACTGCTCGTATTAACAGAACTTATAGACGAATTACGGGAAAGCATTGTCGAATAATTGTTATATATTTTATAATAAACAGCCGTACCAAGGAACACAAAATCCGAACTGCTGCTAAGATAATCCGTCATACCGGATTCACGCGTCAGAAAATCAAAGTATTTTGCAGTATAGTCCGTCGTTGTATACGACGGACTATTATAAGTAACAGTCGGAGCATCCAGGGTATAATATTCCGTAAGGCCGCACCCTGAAAAGGAAACAAGACAACTGCAAAAAGAAATCAGAACTAAATAAAACACTTTTTTTTCAATTGTACTTTTTCCCCACATACGTACTATAACAAATACCGGTCGCAGGAGTTACTCAATGCTGCCGGCAATTTTCAATACAAGAAGGCGGCTTTTTGCAAGCTGTGCCCATGAACCGGAAGAACCTTTATCATTCAGTTTTTTGTAAACCTCTGCTGCACCTTTAAAATCCTGTTTTCCCTCTTTAATACGGCCGATGCTGAACAGCGCATGTTCGGTTTCAAAAAAATCAGGAGTATCGGCAGCTTTCTGATAATACGAAATGGCACTGTCCGTATCGTTAAGTTCTTCGCTGCATACAGCTGCATTAAAATAAGCAAGCGGTACGGTATATGATTTTCTGCCGGATTTTGCAGCCTCAAGCCAGTATGTACGGGCCTGTATATAATCTTTTTTCTGAAAAGAAAGCTCCGCAGCAAGCATAGTTGCACGGACTCCGACAATTCCTCCTTTTTTTACAAGAGGTGCAAGATTTTCCATAGCAATTTTACGGCGGGCATCAAGATCGGTTTCTGATAAATCAGAAGATTTATTTGTGAGCGTATAGGTAATCATATCGATTTCAGAAAGCCCTTTTTCTGCCGACTTTGTAAGGACTGTAATTACAATGCCATAGACCAGTATTGCAACAACAAATACGGTCACAACGGACACAACTGCTACACGATAATTAGTAAGAAAACCATCAAGGCTTTCACTTGCTGATCTTTTTTCTGATATTTTTCCAGCCATAGTATACAAACTCCTCTAAAGACACGCTTATTAAACAGAGTGCCCTTAATACACTGTTTTTCTATTTTGCATCACGGATATGCAGTTCGTTTAACAAACGTGAAACATATGTCCGCTGTATTCCCAATATTTTGCCTGTTTCTGTCTGATTCCATGATGTTTCAGACAGTATCCTCATAATATATGCCTTCTTAAAACGGTCAAGTGCCGTTTTAAGAGAGCGGTCACCATCCGGTGCTGAACTTATTTCATCAACAGCCTTTCGTATCCCGGATCCTTCGCTTTCAACATGCATTTCGCTTCCTGAAATTCTCAAATCCTGAACCTGGACAAGCGGCGGTTTACCAAGCACACAGGCACGTTCAATGGAATTTTCAAGTTCTCTGATGTTTCCCGGCCAATAATACGAATACAATACCCGCATGGCAGCTGCAGAAAATCCGAGAAAGTTCTTTTTGGTTGCATCTCCAAATTTCTTAAGAAAAAAAGAAGCAAGCGGTTCAATATCTTCCTTGCGCTCACGAAGCGGCGGAATATTTATCGGAAGGACATTCAACCGGTAGTACAAATCACTCCGGAAAGTCCTTTCCTTTACCATAGCCTCCAGATCACGGTTGGTTGCAGCCACTATGCGCACATCAACCGTGATGGTATCACTGGAACCGACCTTTTCGAATTGACGTGACTGAATGACACGCAGTAACTTAGTCTGAAGATCAAGAGGAACTTCTCCGATCTCATCCAGAAACAGCGTACCGCCGTCAGCAACTTCAAAACGTCCTTTCCGGTCGGTAAATGCATCAGTAAAAGCGCCCTTGACATGTCCAAATAATTCACTTTCAAGCAATGGCGGAGAAAGTGCAGCACAATTCACACGAATGAAAGGTTTTCCATTACGCAGACTCTTCAAATGTAATTGTTCTGCAAAGAGTTCTTTTCCAACCCCACTTTCTCCGGTTATCAGTACGGAAGAATTGGTTTTTGCAACTTCCTCTATAACATGCAGCAGGTCAAGAATAACGGAACTTTTTGCAATAAAGGTATGATAACCACTTCCGGAAGTCAGATTATTTTGTAATACTGAAATTTTATCCTGGGCAGAACGATAAGAATCGGCATTTTGGTATGCAATACTTGCCTGATTACTCAGCATCTCAAGTATCTCAAGATCATTTCTATCAAATTTCCGATTATCAGCCTTATTTATAAGTTCTATAACTCCTATGCAGATATTCTTAACACGCATAGGCACTGCAATCATAGTTTTTGAAACATACCCCGTTTTTTTTTGTACATCACTAAAAAAACGGGGATCTTTAGGAATATCATTAATTATAACATGCTGATTATTTGCAGCGACCCAGCCGGCAATACTTTTTCTGTCAACAGGAATACTCTTTGCTTCTGCCCCCTTGGGACCAAGAGCTACCGCAAAACTTAAAGCATTATCAGCCTTGTTGACAAGTAACAAAGAAGAAGATTCACATTCAACAAGACGCATCGCTGATTCAAGAATATAAACCAGCAATGCGTTGACATCAGAATAATTCGAATTTATACGTTCATTAATTTCGATGAGTGTTTTCAGTTTCTCCAAACCAATCGAGTTCATGTCACCCATCGAATTAACTTAATCGTTTTTCTGCGTTTTTATAAAATCACCGAGTGTATACGCACCGTCGTCATCACTATTGGACGATGACATATATTGCGAAATTTCTTCGCGCTGCTGTTTCTTCTTGAATTCCTTTACAGAAAAGGCGACCTTTTCTCTTTCTGTATTTACATCGACAACATATACATTGATCTTGTCACCGACATTATATTTCTTTACAGCCTCTTCGAACGGTACTTCACGATCATCACTCAGATTAGATTTATTTACCAGTCCTTCTATTCCGCCGGGTGCTTTAACAAAGATACCAAAATCCGTTATAGAAGTGATTTCACCTTCAAGCGTGGAACCCGGTTTATAGGCAGAAGCAAACTGCTTCCAAGGATCATCTGAAAGCTGCTTAATACCAAGACGTATCCGGCGGTTTTCCGGATCAGCTTCAAGAATCATAACCTCAAGTTCCTGATCAACAACGAGTTCACTGCCAGGATGTTTAACTTTTTTAGTCCATGAAATATCGTCTACATGAAGGAAGCCGTCTATACCCTCTTCAAGAGAAACGAAAGCCCCTACATTGGTAATTTTTACGATCTTACCTTTTACATGCTCTCCCACCGGATATTTTTCACCGATAGTATCCCATGGATTCGCAGTGACCTGCTTCAGTCCCAAAGATACACGTCCGGCCTGAATATCATAACCGAGGATCATACATTCAACTTCATCACCAACATTTACCATGTCGGACGGTTTGTTTATTTTTTTCGTCCATGAAAATTCACTAATATGAGCAAGACCTTCAATGCCTTCCTCAAGTTCGATGAAAGCACCAAAATCAGTCAGTTTGGTAACATGTCCCTTTACAATATCGTTAACATGATATCTTTCTTCAAAATGTATCCATGGATCTTCCGTAAAATGCTTCAAAGAAAGATTTATTCTCTTTTCAGCAGGCTCAAGCCGGATAACTTTCAGCTCTATTTCCTGCCCTTTTTTTACGAAATCCTTTGGACGGGTAACATGTCCCCAACTCATGTCGTTGATATGGAGCAGACCGTCAAATCCACCAAGATCAATAAAGGCACCAAAACTGGTAAAACTCTTTACCGTTCCTTTTACTGTATCACCGATTTTTATAGTATTGAAGAAATTTTCACGATTCTTTTCTATTTGTTCTTCCAGATATTTTCTACGGTTAACTACAACGTTTGCCTTATTATCTGAATAAAGACGCTCTATATAAAATTTTGCTTTCAAACCAACAAGGGATTCCGGTTTGTCGACCTTCTGGCTATCTGACTGGCTGATCGGCAGGAATGCATGTATATCACCACCCAGATTAACCTCAAAACCGCCTTTTACAACTTTGGAAACCGTGCCCTCAACGGCACTCTTTTCGTCAAATGCCTTCCGGATATCCTTCCACATCTGTTTGGCATCAGCTTTAAGTTTAGAAACTTCCGGACCATTTCTGCCATTTTTCTTCAGGAGAACGACAGTAACTGGCTCTCCCACTTTTGGCAGACCATCTGCGAACTCCGCTACCGGAATTTTTCCCTCAGATTTGTATCCGATATCTACGAATACAAAGTCATCAGTTACCTGGATGACCTTTCCATCAACAAGTTGCCCGTCTTCCAGTGTACCGAGACTTTTAAGAGATTCTTCTAATTGTGTCTGAATGTTACCTGTGGAGTTCTGGGTTTCATTCTTTTCCACTTCCATCTGTTCCATTGTAAACCCTTATTTATGAATTTTGTTTATAATTATCGCACAAACCTGCTCAATGGTCAAGTCCGATGTATCTATATATATGGCATCAGGAGCTATTCTGAGAGCACCTTCCGTTTTATTTTTATCGATGGTATCCCGCTTTTTTATGGCTTCTTTTATCTGTTCCAGCGTCATATTACTTACACCCTGATCAAAACGGCGCTTTGCCTGCACATCGATAGAAGCATCAAGATAAAATTTATATTCTGCTCCGGGGAATACAACTGTTGTCATATCACGACCTTCGCAAACGATGCTTTGAGATTCTGTTATTTCACGCATACGGAGATTTACCAGGTGTCGTATTTCCGGAATAGCGGATATCTGGGCTACACAGGCACTCACCGCATCACTATGCAGTTGTAATTCCACATCCGCTCCATTTAAGATAAGATGGGAATTCTCATAATCCAGTTTTTGTCTGCTGCAGAAATCGAATACAACCTGTTTATCTTCAAGATTAGTACCGGCATTGAGCAATGCCAGCGTAAGCGCCCGGTAAAAACTGCCACTGTTCAAATATGTTACGCCAAGTCTCTCTGCAATAATTCCTGCAATCGTACTTTTACCGGTACCGGCTGGTCCGTCTATAGCAATTATCATAATTCCTCCGAATATAGTATTTTCTTTTTACAAAGCGCAATGAGGCCTGAAACTTCAGCAGCAGACAGTTCCCGGAACTGCCCCGGCTGAAGTCCGTCTATACAAATATTGCCTATTCTTATACGCATAAGATGCTTAATACCAACTTCAACAGATTCAAAGACCCGGCGGATTTCTCTGTTCTTTCCTTCTATCAGAACAATTCTCATACGGCGGGCATTAAGCTGTTCCGCATCTACACATTGATAGAATACTTCTTGCACCCGGATGCCTTTCTTAAAATCAGAAGCGAGCATCCGCGGTATCGGGAGACTCGTATCTACAATATATTCTTTTTCCAGTTCCGCAGAAGGATGGGAAAGTATTTTTGCAAATTCACCATCATTAGTAAACAGAATCAGCCCGGTACTAAACATATCCAGGCGCCCGACATTATATAAACGCTCCCGGAAAGCATCTTTCAGCAGATCAGCTGCGACAGGACGTTCCTTTTCATCAGCCAGAGAACAGACATAACCTGACGGTTTATTCAATAGAACATATCGTTTTTTTTCTTCCGGACAGACAGATTTTCCATCTACACAAACGGCATCAAAAGCGCTCACCTTTGTCCCCATTTCCGTAACGACGGATCCGTTTACCGTTACCCTGCCATCAGCAATTATTCTTTCACTGGCCCGACGGCTTGCTACACCACAATGCGCGAGGTACATTTGAAGACGCATAGACTGCTCCGGTTTTTCAGAATTATCTTGCAAGTTCGAACCTCTCATTTTCCTCTTCGCCAAGTTTCGGAAGATCTGAGATGCTGTTTAATCTGAAGAATTTAAGAAAATCTTTTGTTGTCCCGTATTGTACCGGTTTTCCGGGAACATCCTTCTTCCCGACTTCCTTTATCAGATTTCTCTCGAGAAGTAAACGAATCATATTATCAGCTGAAACACCACGAATTGATTCGACTTCGGCACGGGTAATCGGCTGGGAATAGGCAATAATTGAAAGCGTCTCTATAGCGGAACGGGAAAGTCTGCCATCATTTTTGTTACCATATCGTTCTTTCAATACTTCCCATAATTCTTTCTTCGGTACCAGCACCCAGCCCCCTGTTATCTGTGCAAGTTCAATACCGGAATTGTCAGTCTTGTATTTATCTTTTAATAATTCAAGGCACTGCTGGACAACCTCTACCGATAACTGCGAAATCACTGACAGAGATTTGTCAGTAAGAGGTTCGTTTTCCAGGAATAATATTGCTTCAATAAGTGATGATTCTTTTTCCAAATGCAACTCCATACCTACCATACAGGATCAGGCTGCCTTATAACGGCATATTTTTATATCACCAAACAGTTTATTCTGATAGATGCTCGCCATTTTAAATTTAACGGCTTCAAGAATAGCCATAAACGCACAGATTACATCCATTTCGTTCCCTGTACGGACTATAAGATCCGTGAACATACATTCTCCCTTGTTATCGAGCAATTCGTTCATCAAAGTAATCTTTTCATTAATAGAAATTTCTTCATACATATTGAGGATTTTTTCATTTGAATAGATTGAAACCATATCATGGAAAACTTTCTGCATCTGCTGAAGAAGATCCCACGTATCTATTCTTTCCCACTGTGAACCATCGTCTTCAAAAGGCAGAATACGTTGAATTTTTTTCCGTTCGAAGCTCCATTCTGTTTCATCTTCCTTTTCTTCCATAAGATCCGATAGTTTTTTGAATCGCTGATACTCGATCAGTTTATCAACCAATTCCTGCCGGGGATCTTCAATATCATCATCATCGTTGGAAATTTCTACAGGAAGCAACATACGGCTTTTTATATAAATAAGTTTCGCTGCCCAGCTGTAAAATTCCGAAAGATCCCCCAAGTCTGTCTCTACGGCATAATCGAGATAATCAAGATATTGCTCCGTTATTTGCGCGATAGGAATATCATAAATATTGATCTTGCTCTCCCTTATCAGAGTCCACAGCAGATCAAGGGGACCTTCAAATTCCCCTGCAGTATATGTTCTGTATGGACCGGGTTTTCGTTCCCGTACTTCCCCGGTATACTGTTTATTCTGCTCTATGACATTATTCCGTTCCATGAACTGCCTCCGGGAAAAAATAATTCCGGAAATCAGTTGAAGACATAAACGGTTTTACATCCTGATCCGGAAGCTTCTGTAAATAAGCACTAAATATTTCCCTTTCTATAGAATCGGCATTTTCTGTTAAAATCTCGAGAGCTGGAACAAGAATAAAAGCACGTTCCGGCAAACGCGGATGCGGAATCTGCAAGTCAGGCTGATCCATGGTAATATTTCCGAACAATTCAATATCTATATCCATGGAACGGGGACCAAACCTGATTTCCCTGCATCTATTTCTGCCAAGTGAAGTTTCCAGATCGTGTATAAAACCGAGTAACTCATACGGATTATCAATTTCCATCATGCCGATCACAGCCATATTATAAAAATCAGATTGATCCGCTACATACATAGCTTTGGTACGGTATACAGAAGAGCACACCATATTTTCCATTTTTTTCTGTAACGCTGCACATGAAAGCCCAAGCAGTTCCAGGGAAGAACGCCCCTCAAAAGACGTATTCGATCCGAGTCCCAGCAATATACGGTTCAACTAAAAAAGTTCCTCCGGCATTATTTTCTGTTTTTCCACTTTTAAGGCAGGCTTTACGGTAACCGGCTTAACCGCAGCAGCTCCTCTTGCTGTTACTTCCACCTTCATATCCGGATCTGGCCGGACGGTTTCTGAAGCCTGCATATATGCAAGTTTTACAGGTACACCTTCTTTTGTTTTTAGCACTTGTCCCGGGAACAGTTTTTCACGGATCTGGTGTTCAATTTTATGGGCGAAGTCAGGATTTTGTTCAATAAATGCAATTGCATTTTCCTTTCCCTGTCCGACTTTTTCTTCGCCGATCGTAAACCAGGAACCTTTCTTTTCTATAAAATTATATTTGACGGCAGAATCAAGGAGACTGGATGCAGCAGAAATTCCCTTCCCAAAATAAATATCAAGTTCGGCTTTGCGGAACGGTGGAGCAACTTTATTTTTTACAACTTTTACACGAACACGATTTCCAACGGCATCTTCTGCATCTTTCGAATCAATCGATTCTATTCTACGGACTTCCAGACGAACTGACGCATAAAATTTAAGGGCATTTCCACCAGTCGTTGTCTCCGGATTACCAAACATAACACCTATCTTCATACGTATCTGATTGATAAAAACAAGTATGCATTTAGATTTTGCTATTGTTGCCGTCAACTTTCTGAGGGCCTGACTCATAAGCCTGGCCTGCAACCCCATATGGCTGTCTCCCATATCACCTTCAATTTCAGCCTGTGGTGTCAGTGCAGCAACCGAATCAACGACAATGATATCAACAGCCCCACTGCGTATCAGACTCTCCGCTATGTCCAGAGCCTGCTCTCCGGTATCCGGTTGAGACAACCATAAGTCATCGATATTCACACCAAGACTTTTTGCGTACTGAGGATCCAGTGCATGTTCAGCATCGATAAAAGCTGCAATTCCTCCGAGCTTCTGTGCTTCAGCTATCGCATGCAGAGCCAGTGTTGTTTTGCCTGATGATTCAGGACCATATATTTCAATAATACGTCCGCGGGGATATCCTCCGATACCGAGCGCTTCATCAAGCAGAATTGAACCTGAAGGTATAACATCGATCGAAGCAGCATTTGCCTGGGAACCAAGTTTCATGAGTGAACCCTGGCCGAATTGTTTTTCTATCTGAAGCCGTACGGCCTCCAATGCCTTCAGTTTTTCTGTCTGATCTTCAGCCACTTCATTTTCTGTTGTTGTTTTATTTGCCACCTTAATCCTCCACCATATTTAAATTGGCACGATTTCTCACTTTAGGAAGTAAATTTCATATAAAATAGTACCCGGAAATAACATGCTGTTGCAGACACATTCAGATACCTTCTATTTCTTCACTTCAAGAGAACCATTAACACTCTGGTACACAGCTTTTCCCTCAAGAATCAGTTTACCGTCTTCCATATTTACTTTCGCCAGGATTCTGACTGGTTTTTCACCATCTATAGGAGGAGTCGGTACAACCGTAAAGCGCAGCGGAACGACACCTTCTACCCGCTGCATTTCTTCATACCCCACAAGCAGATCGCAGCGGAATGAATTCTCTGTCGTATCCACATTCGAAATGCGGCCGGTCCAGGACACGTAACAGTCAAGATATAATGGTATATCAGAAGAAACCTCTTTATATGTATAGTTATCTGTGAGTGTATCAAAAGTCGGCTCTTTAAGATAGCTCATAAAAAGTCTGGCTTTCTGCCGGATAGCAAAAGCCGCATTTGATCCGGCAATACGGTTTAACTCAACTTGAGCTGCATTATCACGATATTCCTGAAAATACGCCAGCGCTTTATCGTACGAAGCGGTTATCTGACTTGCAGTCAAGAGATACCGGTATACCGAACCGGAAAGATCCGTCTGCTGTGCATGTTTTTTTTCATCAATATTTAAAGTTACAGAGGCAAGATCGGCACGAAGACCGGAAGATATGTTTTTTTTCCCCTGAACAGAGCGCAAAATCAGGATGCACGCAAGTACTGCTGTGCAAAAGAAAAAAAACGTTCCCTTCACAATGGCAGGATTACTTCCAAGCGGTGGATAAAACTTTTTTATTTTTCCGCTGTCAACCCATCGGCAGATTGTTCCATAATCACCCCGCGTTCTGATAAAGTCCATAGCTCCGGCAGCTGTTTTATTATTGGGATCATTATCCTGTATATCAAGATAGTACCGTACGGCTCTATCTGTATCACCACGGCGAAGATATATGGCAGCCTGTCCAAGCAGGAGCCGCGTATCGGTCAGCTTTATTGTACGCGCTTTTTGAAAATAGGAAGCTGCAGATCCTGCATCACCGACATACAGACAGGCAATTCCCAGCGTAAGATAATAGTCAAAATTATCTTCATATACATCGCTGCGCCCCTCAAGTAATGTGATAGCTTTCGCAAATTTGTGTTTTCTCAAAAGCTTCTGAGCAATATCAAGAACAGAACGATTCATTTCTACTTCTGCCTCAAGATATTCAATATAGCATCCAGTTCCGCATTCAGCTGGCGGATTCTGTCCTTATCTATGGTACCGCCTTCTGTTTCAAGATCATTTATCTGCTGTATAAGTCTTTGCACATACTCGGGATCAAGCTGCTCTTTTTTTATTTTGGAAACATCAAACGGAACGTCAGCTTTCTGTACAGTCCGCGTATCTGCAGCAGTAGATTCTGCCTGATCCGGTTTTACCGTCGGAGGTGGAACAACCGGCAGGACCTGCTGTTCCACCGGTACAGAGACAGGCACAGCAGGTTTTTCATCTGTTTTTTTTGATTTCCATTCCTCAAGAAAATCATCGCCTTTTGGAGAACGTCCTCCCGTACCAAGTACCATATAAAAAATCACAGGCTGTGATTCTCCAGGATTGATCAGATTTTTTCCCCAGCTTATATCAAGTGCTGAATTATTATATGACAGAATTGAACTATACACACGCCCCGGAACATAATTCACCGCCCACTCGGCAGATGAAATAATATCCTTGTTAGCCATTGTGACTATTTCCGGTTCTGTTATATCTCTACCGCATAATAAGAATTGCACAGCAGTATTTCCATCGCCGGATATAATCCAACGGTCATTTTTCATGGAAGTGAACTGCATTTCAGTGTGTATACCACGTATACCTGCCGTCGAAAAATCAGAAGCCGAGGCCTCTCCAAGGATCGTATCAAAAACACCCCTTAGTGCAAAATTTTTCCCTGACGTTCCCGTATTTTTTTGTGTAATAGTTACCCTGACCATATCGTCCGGTAACCCGGGAGTACCTGTACTGGACATAATAGTAAAATTAACCGTTACTTCAGCCAGATTACTTATGGTATAAATCATTTCCGCACTATTGTCCGTCCGGCGGGTACGACAACGTATACCGTACGATCTGTTCAGCCGATATACAGAACGACCGATCTTCAGTGCAAAGAAAGTAGCAGAAGATGCATCCCGTGTAGCAAATACCGCAGTTCTTCGCCCTGTATCAGGATCAATTCCATAGAGTCTGAATGTTCCCTGAGATCCGTCTATATCAAGCCTGACATATCCCTGTCCGACAGAAAAGGCAGTTGCAGTAGTTGTTTCCTCTGCGATTATGTCTGGCGGAAATAAAAAAACAGAAGAGAGTAAAACCGCAACCAGTACTGTGCAATTTTTTCCTAAGCTCATATAACTACTCCTCTGCATTACTGTTCATCAGACTCTGAATTTCTCTCGCCTTTTTCTTTAATTCCAGTATATCGGAATTCTTTTCAGGGGGCTCTTCCTGCCGGATACCGGCGGAAGCAGTCTGCAAAGAATCAACAGTACTTTGCAATTCGGCATTTTTTCTTTTCTGTTCTTCAAGGGCAGCGGCAAGAGCTCCGGATTTATCCTGTTCTGTTTTCAGTTCCCTTTGTAAACCTACGAGGCCTTCTGTCTTATATGTTTTCAGCTGCTTTTCATATTCTTCTTTCGCCGAAAGATATTCTTCTCCGGTCATCTTCAGAAGATAGATCAGTTTTTCCTCCCGGCGGCGCTGTTCAACTGTTTCTATCCTGTACTGAGCTTCAGCAGCTTTCGCATCAAGAGGGAAATCAGTTACAATCCGTTCATAAAGTGCTTGCGCCTGATCATAGTTATATCCCGCATAAAATGCTTCTGCCATCCAAAAAAGTGCGGATGCATACATTTCATGCCCCGGATAACGGTGACAGAAATCACTCAGCAGAAGAACTGCCCGATTATAATCTCCCAGATAATATGAAGTTCTTCCCTTCTGATATTCTACATAAGAAATATAACAACTTTCAGGATAACGGGAAATATATACATCGCAGTCAGACGATGCACTTTTATAGTCAGCACTATAAAGTTCTGACATAATCAGCATATATAATGTTTCCGGCGAATCATCTTCTTTTAACGAGCGACTTTGTCTCAGCAGAAATATCGCAGAAGTCCAGTCGCCGTTTTTATATGCTTCAAGCCCCTTTATGAGTACAGATTTGGCAGAGACGGTCTGTCCCACGCAAACCATATCCGGAATAAAAAAAAACAATATGAAAAAAAGAAGAGAACAGACGATATGTTCTACTGTATATTTTATCTGCCGGACCATTGTAATTCTCCGGAAAAAAAAGCAGAACCGGATACAACAATATCCACACCTGCATCAAGGACCGGCGAAAGCGTTTCCGGATTAATACCGCCATCTGCAGAAACAGCATACGTATAACCGTTTTCTCTCGCAAGTCTTTTCAGCTCTGCAATTTTTTTAACACACGCAGGAATTATTTTCTGTCCGCCGAAACCGGGATTCACCGTCATAACAAGAACAATATCAACGGCAGGAAGAATTTCAGAAAGCAGAATAACCGGTGTCGATGGAACAATCGCTACCCCCGCTTTCTTTCCAAGAGAATGTATCTGATGAATAATCCGGTCTATATGTACCGTATTCTCATAATGAAAAGTAATCCAGTCTGCTCCGGCAGCAGCAAACGATTCTATCTGATCTTCCGGATGTTCCACCATCAGATGAACATCAAAAGGAAGATCAGATCTGCTGCGTAATGATTTTATAACAGGTTGTCCGTATGATATCTGTGGAACAAATCTGCCATCCATGACATCGATATGTACGGCGGAACAGTGATTCCTTTTAATGAGATCAAGCGCTTTTCCCAGATCATAAAAATCGGCAGAGAGAAGCGACGGCGACAATATAGGCTTTTCCATTTAATATAGATAATAACAGATGAAGAGGGAGTTGTAAATAAAGAAAGAGGTTGCGAACAACCTCTTTCTTTAT
>DCFS01000244.1:0-3581 GCA_002319875.1 Treponema sp. UBA1798
ATTATGCCATGAGGCTCTTCAAAGATCCGTCTTATTTTGTAAAACGTCAGCTTGTCAGTGCCGCAGCAGGGATTATTCTCTATGCAGTTTTCTGTTCACTTGATATGCGTATCATACGGAAAATGCTTCCGGCTATGGTAACGGGCACACTTGTCCTGTGTTTTCTTACTTTTATACCGGTAATCGGTATAGAACGGAACGGTGCCTCGAGGTGGATCCGTCTGCCTTTTTCTTTTACATTTCAGCCGTCAGAAGCGGTAAAATTTGTCGTAGTTCTGTTTCTTGCTAATTTATTTGACAAGCAGATTAATACTAAAGAAAGTTCCGTGTTTCCCGCAGCTGCGGGTCTTATTATTTTTGTTTCTGTCATATTCTGCCAGAAAGATTTTTCCACCGGAGTTTTTATTTTTTTTGTCGGAATTATGCTGTTCTTTGTTACGGGATCAAAACTTTCATGGCTTGCTCCGTTTTCGCTTATAGCAATACCTGCATGCTCTCTGATGATTTTTATGGAACAATACCGGGTAAACAGACTTATTGCATTCCTGAAACCACAGGAAGATATTCAGGGGATAAATTACCAGAGTTTTGCGTCACGCCGCGCTATTAATGCCGGCGGTTTCTGGGGTCAGGGTATTGGTACCGGTCTGGCACATGTCGGTGCTATTCCTGAAGTACAGGCCGACTATATTTTTGCAGGATGGACAGAAGCTATGGGACTCATAGGAGTTTTTATATATGTACTATTACTGTGTTTTTTTGCATGGCGTGTTTTCCGCATAGCACTAGTATGCCGTGACCGTTTCGCTGCTATAAGTACATTTGGTTTTGCACTGATGATTTTTTTGCAGTCATTGCTTAATATTGCTGTTGTCTGTGGAGTGGTACCTGCAACGGGTATACCTTTACCTTTTTTTTCCTCCGGAGGATCTTCGGTGATTTTTACACTGGCAATGTGTGGATTTATTGTAAATGCTTCAAGATGCGATTTGGATAGTGAGACAGGATCAGAAAGTCTGCGGGGAGTGGAAGTCTATGAGTGATGCCAGTGTTGCAGGATTTGAGCGGCTTGAACTGAATGCTGTTAAAGATGGAACAGGCGAAAGCCGGATATGGATTATAAAGATTATTTTTTTTATTCTCTGCTTTCTACTTGTTCTGGAAGGCCTTACGTATAAATTTATACTTCCCGTAATGCGGTATCCCAAAATCACATTTTCCGGACTGCAAAAATATTCTGCGGACGACCTTTCTGTAAAACTTTCCGGCATGAATGAAAAAACGTGGTTGCGGTTTGATTCTGCTCAGGCTGTAGCCGTGTTATCGTCGATTTCAGGAATTGAATCGGTATCAGTAGTGAAACATTTTCCGGACTCTGTTGCGGTTGCGGTTACGGAGCGCCAAGCCGTAGCAATGGCATTCGTAAACAATGGTGACCGCAGCATACCTGTTCAAATAGATAAAAATGGTGTATTATTTTCCATAAATAATAGAAAGCCGGCTTCTGACGGATCTATTCCGATTGTGTCCGGCTTGCCAGTGGAACATTTGAGTGATGGAATGCGTATCCCTGTTAAATATAAAGATCTTATCGATCAGATTGCGAAGATACAAAAGTTGCCGCAGAAATATTTTGCGGCTATTTCCGAGATTTGTGTCGTTCCCAAGGAATACGGGAATTATGAACTTGTTCTTTTCCCGGCGGGTTCGCATACAAAAGTCCTGACGGATCGCTCGCTCAGTGAAGAAGCACTGCAGTATATGATGGTTGCGCTGGATGTCGTAAGATCTATAGATCCCGGGGTTTCTGAGATAGATTTGCGGTATGGATCGGTATCATATCGTACAGGGACGGATTGGAGGAAATCTTGAGCAATGTAGTTGTGGGCCTGGATATCGGTACGAGTTTTGTCCGGGCAGCTATCGGCGAAATAAACGATGAAGGCAGTATTGAAATTATCGGAGTTGCTGCCAGAGAATCAGCGGGGCTGAGGAACGGAGTCATCGTAAATATTGAAGCCGCCATGACTGTTATCAGAGAAACGCTTGAAGCTGCAGAACAAAATGCCGGGTATGAAGTAACTTCCTGTGTCACTTCGATCGGTGGTGTTCAAATAGAGAGTCTTAATTCCAGAGGCCTTGTTGCAGTAACTTCTCATGGAAAATCGAACAGGGAAATAACGTCGCAGGATGTTGAGCGTGTTATTGAAGCTGCAAATGCTGTTCAGATACCAATGGATCGTGAGATGCTTCACGTTATTCCACAGGATTATATTGTCGACGGACTCCACGGTATAAAAGATCCGATACATATGATCGGTGTAAGACTTGAAGCTGAGGTTCATATTGTAACAGCTTCAAAAACGGCCATACAAAATGTCCGCTCCTGTATAAACAGGGCCGGTTATGTTCTTGAAGGTGTCAGGCTTAAAACACTTGCTGCTACTGAGGCTGTTGCTATTGAAGAGGAACTTGAACTTGGTTCAATTCTGATAGACATGGGTGCCGGTACTACCGATGTGCTTGTTTTGATACATGGCGCTCCGGTATGTACTGCATCGATTGCAGTCGGCGGTAATCTTGTTACAAATGATATTGCTATTGTGAAGGGAATTTCAACGGTTGTCGCGGAACGCATTAAGACAGAATCCGGATGCTGCTGGCTGCCTGGAATAGAAGAAATAACGCAGGTAATTATTCCCGGAATAGGAGGAAGACCTCCCGAAGAAACGACACAGGCAGAACTTTGTCAGATTATTCAACCCCGTGTTGAAGAAATCTTTACCATGGTACGTAATGCGGTAGTTCATAAGACGAATCTGACGCAGTTATCCGGTAATATAATATTAACCGGCGGAGGAGCGCAGATGAAGGGCGTTGTGGAACTTGCCCAGCATGTTTTCGGAACTACGGCCGTTCGTCTCGGTGTTCCTGAAAAACTTGGCGGAATAGAAGAAGAATACCGCAGACCGGAATATGCAACGGTTATCGGGCTTATCGTAGGAAGTAAAAATTCTACCTCATCTAAGGATAACCGTAAAAAATCTAAAACACGTGATACAGTACGATCTGGTGAAAAGCACAATATATTTGAAAGACTGAAAAATATGTTTTTCTGATATATTGTTTAAATAGGGAATTTGGGGTGGGAGGATTAGTATGCTTGAATTTTCGGTTGTGAAAGATTCAGAATCAACTCTGGAAACAGCAAATCCGACGGTAATTAAAGTTATCGGTTGTGGTGGTGGTGGATCGAATGCGGTAAACCGGATGATCGATGCAAATATACAGAATGTTGAATTTATAGTATTGAATACGGATCTGCAGGCGCTAAACCTTTCTCATGCACAGAAACGTATCGCTATAGGACAGAAAGTCACAGGTGGACTCGGTGCCGGTGGAAGGCCTGAAGTAGGCCAGGAAGCTGCTGAGGAAGATAAAGAATCAATAACAAATGTACTGAAGGGTGCAAATATGGTTTTTATCACTGCCGGTATGGGAGGGGGAACAGGAACCGGTTCTGCGCCCGTTGTTGCGAAAATCGCGCACGAAATGAATATATTGACCGTGGGGGTCGTTAC
>DCFS01000244.1:3971-9381 GCA_002319875.1 Treponema sp. UBA1798
GATAAAAAAATGCCGATACGACAGGCGTTTTTGATAGCAGACGATGTACTGAGACAGGGCGTACAGGGTATATCCAGTATTATTACGCATGCCGGTGAAGTCAATACTGATTTTGCTGATGTACGGCGCGCCATGGCTGGCCAGGGAGATGCTATTCTTGGTGTCGGTACAGGTACGGGTGAAAACCGTGCGGTTGATGCAGCCACTGCAGCGATAAAGAATCCGCTGCTGGAAGATTCCAGTATTGACGGGGCAAAAAATGTTCTGGTAAATATCTGTTCCAGCGAAGATCTTTCGATGGCAGAAACAGACGAAATTATGAAAATTGTAACTGCTTCCGCAGACCCTGACCGGAGTGTCTGGTGGGGACAGGTGATCGACCCGGAGATGGGTGATTCTGTGAGCGTTACCGTAATAGCTACCGGTTTTACCCATTCGCAGGAACTTGATTCTGATCAGCAATTGCGAAGGGGGACGGCAGCAGAAGTTTCTTCCTCTATTTCTGATGAAAATATTGTCGGAGCCAGGGAGTTTGAAGATATCATGACTTCTCCATCAGGATCATCGGCTAAAGCCGGTGAGGGGAAAGCTTCTCCCGGATTGTTTGATGACGACGAAGCTCAATCAGGACAGAAAGGAAAAATGAAAGGAACACCGCTCGGGCAGGCTATCATGCATAAAAGTGCTTATAATGCTTCTTCCAAAGCAGCTTCTGTTACTCCCTCGGGGCTGTCGATGGATGATATCAATACGCCTGCCCTTTACCGCTACTCGAAGTCGGGTCTGAGCAGCAAAATAAATCTCAGCGATAAACAATGATTCATGACAGATCAAAGGCTGACTATACCAGCTATGTTGTCGCAGTTCTATACGGATCTTATTATGGTAGAACGCCGGTCTTCCAGAACTGCAGAAACATACAGAATTTCGGCGAATGAATTCCTTCTCTGGTGTGAAAAGGAGCATCTAAAACTGCGGTCTGTTACCGTACATAATCTTTTGCTCTATTTGATCTGGCGAAAGTCGTCCGGCTGCTCGGAATTGACGATTGCAAAAGATATATCTGCCTTACGATCTCTTGGTTCCTGGCTCGTTCGCAGTGGAATATGGATTGAAAATACAGCATTACTGCTGGATCGTCCGCGGGCAGCACGTACGCTGCCGCGGGTCCTTTCCGTGGAGCAGGTTGACCAGCTGCTTTCTGTGATAGATGTCAGTACCCCGCTTGGTATTCGTGACGATGCGCTTTTTGAATTGATATATTCCTGTGGTCTGCGTATCAGTGAGGCTTCAGGGTTGCTTATAGGAAATCTTCATTTACAAGAGCAGATACTGATGGTGACCGGGAAAGGCGATAAAGAGCGTCTGGTCCCGTTCGGGGACAACGCCAGAAAAAAACTTTCTTTATATTTAACTATATCGCGTCCGAAGCTTGTCGGGCGGAAAGCTGTTGCAGAAGTATTTGTCAACTTTCGCGGAGATCCCCTTTCACGTAAAGGAATATGGAAGCGGTTTCAGGAACTGGAAACACTTTCCGGCGTGCATGCAAAAGTTCATACGCTACGCCATTCTTTTGCGACCCATCTTCTTGCAGGAGGGGCCGATCTCCGTTCCGTTCAGGAACTGCTCGGGCATGCCGACCTGGCAACTACTCAGATATATACGCATATTGATGATGAGCAATTGCGTGAATGCCATCATGAGTTTTTCCCGGGACATAAAAATAAATGAGATAAAAGAAATTCATAATTTTAGAGATAAATATGGAGGAATCTTTATGTCGAAAATGTTTTTTTTCAGACCCTCTGCCTGCGTTGTTGTGGCGTCTTTTTTTTTATTTGTTTCCGGCTGTTCAAAATCAAATAAAACAATAATCCGAATGCAGCATTTCGAAGAAAATGTTAAAAATCCAACGACAGTTGATGAGTTAAAGGATGCAATCAAAAAATATCAGGACCGGATAGATGACATTCAACTTGCCCAGAGCCAGATAGGCATCTGGTATAAGATTCTGGGTTCACGGTATCTTGATAATAAGATGTATGGGGAAGCGCTTGCGGCTTTTCAGAAAGCACTTGAATATTATCCGGATAACCAGAATCTGTATTATTATGTAGGCGTTTGTGCCGGATATATGGCAAATGCTTCACTGGATTTTGCTGCAAAAGGTTCCAGTACGGAAAAAAATAATTATCTTAAACTGGCGGAATCCGCATACCAGCAGGCTTTACAGATAGAACCACGGTATATCCGTGCGTTATATGGCCTTGGCGTATTATATGTATTCGAACTGGATGAAAATGAAAAGGCAATAGCGGTTCTTGAACAGCTGCTGTCGATCGACACGAAGAATACCGATGCAATGTTTGTGCTGGCGCGGGCATACTATGTAGCACATCAGTTCGATGGAGCTGTAGCGCTTTACGACAAAATCATTTCGCTGACGAAATCAGATGAAAAGAAAAAGGAAGCTGAAACCAATAAAAAGATTGTTCTGGATGCTTCTTATGCAAAATAACGTTTCTGATGTTATTTTGCTGCTGTCGGTTGCACAGATAAACTTTCTAACCCTTAAAGAAAAGATAATTTTGCAGAAAAATCTTGACAGTGCCGATGCCCTTGCGTTACTGTCTATAAATGATATTGCTTCCATTATCGGGCGGATACCGGGATCTGTTTCCTGGAACGGAGCGGAAACAATAAGAATCGCGAGGCTGTCGGAACGCATTATGCGTAAATGCAGTATAGCATATATGCCGTATTTCAGCCCGTTATATCCGGCTCTGTTGAGGGAAGTGCCGGATGCACCTTTTATGCTGTTTTATCGCGGTTGTCTTGATATTCTGTATGGACAGACGGTCTCGGTTGTCGGAACCCGGCGTCTTACACCTGCCGGCAGCAAGGCTGCATATAGTTTTGCGTATGAGGCGGCCGTTGGGGGGTGTACGGTTGTTTCCGGGCTTGCATATGGTGCTGACGGTAAAGCACACGAAGGTGCTGTTGCAGCCTTTCCCGGACGGAACGGTAATACGTGCGGTCATACTGCGGCGGTTCTGCCGGGAGGTATTGATACGATCGTTCCTCAGGCGCATACGAGACTTGCCGTCCGGATACTTGAAACGGGCGGATGTATTCTGAGTGAATATCTTCCGGGAGTACCGGCAGAACCCTGGCGGTTTGTGCAGAGAAACAGGATTATTGCAGCTCTTTCTCCGGCGACAGTTGTCATTCAGGCCCCTCCGGGAAGCGGAGCTCTGCTTACCGCTGGTTTTGCAGTAGATTATAACCGTGATCTGCTGTTTCATACAGCTGCTTTTTGTGCAGAGGCTGAGACTGTTGCGCAGACGGTGCGGAATCATCTTCAAACAGAAGTTTCCCGCGGGAAAAGTAAGAGATGGAAACTGGAGAATACACCTGAAAAATATCTGTATGATGGTGCTCCGGTTATAAAAGATTATAACGATTACAGGCTGTGTCTGGCAGAAGCGCCGGGTGAACGCAGCGATAAGGTTAAAGAAGGGCAGCTGCCGCTGTTTTGACTGCAGTCTGCCGAAGAGGATTGTAATGGCTGGAACTAAAAAAAATACTTCAAAAGATCAGCAGACAGAATCAACGCTTGTTATAGTAGAATCGCCTGCAAAAGCGCATACTATCGAAAAATATCTGGGGGTCGGTTTTACGGTAAAGGCTTCCATGGGACATTTAATTGATTTACCGAAATCGCGTATGGCTATTGATACTGAACATGGTTTCCAGCCGGAGTATATAACGGTGCGGGGACGTGCAAAACTTCTGAAAGAACTTCAGCATGATGCAAAAAAATCAGACAGGGTTTTACTGGCCAGTGATAACGACCGGGAAGGGGAAGCTATTGCATGGCATCTTCGTAGTGCTCTGGAAGGTAAGACGGATGCGAGGATAAATCGTATCGTCTTTAATGAAATTACACCAGTGGCTATAAAAGAGGCTGTCAGGAATCCGGGAGAAATTGACGAGGATAAAGTCAATGCACAGAAGGCTCGCCGCGTTCTGGACCGTCTTGTGGGGTACAATCTCAGTCCTCTCCTGTGGAAGAAGGTAAAAAACGGTCTCTCTGCCGGTCGGGTTCAGTCCGTAGCTCTCCGGCTTATCTGTGAGAGGGAAAACGAAGTAGAACACTTTATACCTGAAGAATACTGGACTCTCGATGCTGATTTTGTAAAGGGAAGAACAAAATTTACAGGACAGCTCGTTTTGTATAAAGGTGAAAAGCCTGAACTTAAAAATCAAAACGCGGTTGATGCAATCATTAATGAAATAAAAAATTCAGTATGTGTTGTAACAGGTATCAGGGTATCAGATAAGACCGTACATCCGAAACCTCCGTTTACAACTTCGAAAATGCAGCAGGCTGCTGCCAACAGACTGGGGTTCACATCGCGAAAAACGATGCAGATTGCCCAACAGTTATATGAAGGTGTCAACATCGGCGCAAACCGTGTCGGACTTATTACCTATATGCGAACTGATTCTGTACGTATCGCTCAGTCTGCACTTGATGAAGTTCGTGCATGGATCAGCAAAAACCATCCGGAGGATCTGCCGCCGGAGCAGATACAGTATGCTGTTGGTAAGGGAGCCCAGGATGCTCATGAAGGAATCCGTCCTACGTACGTATCATATACACCGGATTCCGTTAAAGAGTATCTGACACGCGACCAGCTGCGTCTTTATACAATTATCTGGGAAAGGTTTGTTTCCAGCCAGATGAATAATGCAAAGACACGGACTACAAGCGTGGAAATACAGGCCGGCGATGCACTTTTCCGCATGTCTGCGAGTAAAATTGTAGAAAAGGGATTTTATCATGTTATAAAAGTACTTTCTTCTAAAGAAGACGAAACAGGTACGTTACCATCTTTAAAGGAAGGTGAAGAAATTACTGCGCATTCATTTTATCCGGAACAGCATTTTACCCAGGGGCCTGCGCGGTATACTGATGCATCAATAGTCCGTACTCTTGAAGAAAAAGGCATAGGTCGTCCTTCGACATATGCTCCGATCATATCGGTTTTACTTGATCGTTATTATGTAACAAGAAGTAACCGGCAGCTTGTTCCTACACCTCTTGGCCGCATGATCTCTAAGATACTGGTTGAATCTTTCCCCGAGGTTATCAACGAAAGTTTTACAGCTGATGTTGAAAATGATCTTGATAAGGTCGAACAGCATAAACTGGTGTGGAATACCATGATCGGAGACTTTTATGTACCATTTAAGAAGCGTGTCGAAGAGGTAATGGAAAAACAGGAAAGCGTCAAAGGTATTTTTGACGAACCAACTGATAAGGTCTGCGAAAAATGTGGAAAGTCCATGGTAAAGAAACTTGGCCGTTTCGGTTTTTTCCTTGCCTGCTCAGGTTTCCCGGAAT
>DCFS01000191.1 GCA_002319875.1 Treponema sp. UBA1798
AGCACGCGGTTAGCCACACGCGGAGTTCCACGGGAACATTCAGCCATAAGCAGCGCAGCATCTTCAGCGACAACGACATTAAGAATGGCAGACGAACGATGAATAATCAGGGCAAGTTCTTCAGTAGTATAATAATTAAAGCGCTGGATAATACCAAATCTGCTGATAAGCGGACTGGAAACCATACCTGCTTTAGTAGTAGCGCCTACAAGCGTAAATTTCGGAATCGGTATACGGACCGTTCTGGCTGCCGCCCCCTGCCCTATAATCCAGTCAAGTTCAAAATCCTCCATAGCAATATAGAGCATTTCCTCTATGGCAGGTTTCAGCCGATGGATTTCATCAATAAAAAAAACCGAACGCGGCGTTATTGTCGAAAGAATACCAGCCAGATCTTTCGGTTTGTCAAGTGCAGGTGCACTCGTCACTTTAAAATCCACCCCAAGCTCGTGAGCTGTAATTTGTGCAAGCGTTGTCTTTCCAAGCCCGGGAGGTCCTATAAGGAACAGATGGTCCAGCGGTTCCTGCCTGCTTCTTGCAGCTTCAATAAATATGGACAGATTCTGTTTTACTGACTCCTGTCCGAGAAACTCATTTAATAACTGCGGTCTGAGATTTACTTCCTGAGCATCATCCGTGGCAGATACATCGGGACGTATAACATTTGAAGAACTATCACTCACTGTGCAAGCTCCACCAGAGCACGACGAAACAGAGCTTCCTCTTTATCTTCCCGGCTTTTTGTACAAAAATCAGTATCGGAGGCAAATGAAGACGCAAGACGATCAACGGTCTGTTCACAGTCGCGCCGGTCATAGCCCATATTTGAAAGAGACGTAATAACGTCTGCAAATTCGTTCATTTTTACCGGATGCAGCCCACCCGTAGAAGTTCCGTCATCGAGTGTCAGTTTACCTTTCAATGCCAGCATCATCTTTGCAGCCGTCTTTTTACCGACACCGGGAACTTTCTCAAGCGCCGCAATATCACCGGTATCAAGCGCATCGGAAAGCTGTGCGCCTGCAATATTAGACAGAATCTTTACTGCACCTTTTGCTCCGACGCCGTCAACCTTCAACAAATCAAGAAAAAGATTACGTTCTTTAACGGAAGCAAAGCCATACAGTCGCATCATATCTTCACGATGATACATCCATGTATATACCCTGCCTGTCTGCCCTACAGGAGGAAGGGAATCAAGAGTACTGTCAGGGACATAGATATCCCATTCTATACCGTATGTATCAAGATATACCGTATTGGGAAATTTACCGGTAATAATACCGGTCAGACTGTTGAACATAAAAGCAGTATAACAAAAATTTCTGAAATAATCCATAAAATAGTATTTTTCAATGACAAAACTGCTATTTTATTTTATAATGAAGTAAATATGCCTATAATTGAACTTCAACATATATGTAAAACATACCAAATGGGCAAGATAGAAGTGCAGGCTCTGCAGGATATTTCTTTTACTATAGAACGCGGAGAATTTGCAGCACTCTCCGGACCATCGGGATCTGGTAAATCAACACTGCTGAACGTAATCGGACTGATAGATCTTCCTTCCTCAGGTAAGGTCATGCTTGATGAAATTGATGTATACAAAAACATGAAACCGGTTTCCGGGGACAAAATTCCGGCAAAAATTGACCGGCGCCTTACAACGCTGCGCAGAACACATCTTGGTTTTATATTCCAGAATTTCAATCTGATTCCTGTGCTGAACGTACAGGAAAATGTTGAATTGCCGTTGAAGCTTGGAAAATCACCGGCAACTGAAAATATGACTAAAATACAGATGACGGAATGGATTGACTATCTGATCGAACGGGTCGGCCTCACGGGCTGGAAAAGGCACAAACCTTCCGAACTTTCCGGTGGGCAACGGCAGCGTGTTGCAATCGCACGAGCCCTTGCAACTAAAGCCCCTGTCATACTGGCTGACGAGCCGACGGCTAATCTTGATTCAAAAAACGGCGACCAGATACTTGAACTTATGAAAAAAATAAACGGGGAATTGCATACTACATTTGTCTTTTCGACGCATGATGCCAAAATAGTTGACATGTCGAATCATGTCATTCACCTCAAGGACGGTATCATCGAAACCTGATAAAAAATGATACTGATCAAATTAACATATTGTTTTTCAACGTATCAGTAATTTACACTCAGGACAAGTTTTATTCCGGCAGATACATCAAGCCATGGTTTGCTCGAGTCGTCCGCATTTGCACCATACGAGAATTTCACTCCGGTATCAAGATTTGCACTCGGAAATACATTTGTTATGATAAATCCAGGCGTTACATCTCCTGTTTTTGCAGAAAGATTATGGTTCCATGTCACTGCCAGTGCAAGTTTTTCGTTACACAGTTTTGAAAGTCCTGCGGTAGCACCTATCTTTTGTGTCACTGTATCCGAATCCATATCTTTGTTATAGTAGTATTCTGCATTAATCCCTAGGCTTGGAACCGCATCCCATTTCCGGTAAAAACCACCAATAAACCTATACGCCTGCACATTTTCACTTTTCATCGTAGTGCCCGGATGGATGTTTACCTGCCCATGACCATAAA
>DCFS01000269.1:0-913 GCA_002319875.1 Treponema sp. UBA1798
CCGAGCGTAACGATAACACCTTTCAGGGCGTATTTTTCGATGAGCGTATATATGAAACCGGTACTGTCGCTGCTGCTGAAGCCAAGCAGCCCCGCGAGTATGGGGACTTCTTCGTCATTCATTTTAAGAATATCCGTACATTCGAGCGATTTGCGTATAATATCCTCCGTGAAGAAGTTTTTACGGAGATTGACGTCGAAAAATACGATATCGGCATCAATGCGTGATAGTATTTTTGTAAGCGTCGTTCTGCTTGGTTCAGAACGCTGTGCCAGAGAACCGAAACAGAATATGTTCCAGTGTACACTAAGGAAGTCTTTTATAAGTTTTTTGTCCGGAACAATACAGTCCCATGCGCAGGGCATATTAAATTCATAAGATGGAATACCCTTTTCAAGGGTTACCGTGGTAAAACCGGTGGGGACGTCATCACATATCTGGAGATACGTATCCCTGATACGTTCTTTTTTAATCAGCTCAACAGCTTCCCTGCCAAGTTCGTCATTTCCCAGTGCTGAAATCATTGAGGTTTCAAAACCCAGACGGTTGAGATGGGCTCCGCAGTTAAACGGAGCTCCTCCAAGGCATTTTCTGTCCGGAAGAATATCCCAGAGAATTTCTCCGAAAGCCGCCGCTTTCCTTTTTTCCTGCATATAGAATCAACTCCAAGGGCCGCTGAAGGACACTACTTGTCAAATCATGAATCAACACTGACTTTGAACGCGGCCCGTTTATTTATATCACATTTACCGGTGTAATGCAAAAAAAATATGCTGTATCACTGCAGGAATGCGGTTACGTTCTGTCGGGATGCGGTTACGTTCTGTCGGGATGCGGTTACGTTCTGCAGGAATGCGGTTGAGTTCTGCAGGAATGCGGTTGAGTTCTGCAGGAATGCGGTTATGTTCTGCAG
>DCFS01000269.1:1210-15903 GCA_002319875.1 Treponema sp. UBA1798
CTGTGCTGTAGTTTACCGGTTGTGTGGCATATAAGAATACGTGTATAACGGAATTATCCAAAAAAAAAACAGCATATTCCACGAAACCTGACATACAATGACAGCATATATAGAGAAATACAAAAGATCTTGCTGCCTGCAATTTATGCGGTGTTTCAAAACCAGATAAAAACGACTTCCTGACAACTTTTGTTCCCTGTTACAGAAAGACCTGTTGTTATTGATGAAGACAATAAAACCGTCGATAATCGTTCTTTTATAAAGCGTCAGAAACTGGAGGTAATTTATGCATTCACTATTAATGCGTCGGCGTAATTTCCTTTCTGAGCGCAAAAATAGAGGACATAGAATTACCGTCGGTTTTACCGGTATTGCTGATTTTCGCAGTTTGATCGGTCAGAAATATGTTGCCGGAATTATGCAGGCTGTTGCCGATTATGATATAAATTTCATAAATATGGCTGGCGCCATAAAGTATTCGTTATGTGACGATATGGATTTTATCCGTCATTATCTTAAAAGCTTTCGTTTTATGAAAGCGCCACTGCTTGATGGCATGGTTATATGGGCTTCTTCTCTGTGCTCATATATGGATGATGCCGCTGTTGTCCGTACTTTTTCTGCACTGCAACCCCTCCCTATGGTTGATATTGGGTATTTATCTGTAAACGGAGTTCCTTCCATACGCATAGATAACGAAGACGCATTCCGCCTGCTTATGGATCATCTGATTACTGTGCATAAATTTACCAGATTCGGTTTTATAGGGACTTCTGTCTCCCGGCCGCACAGAACAAGACTGGGATATTATCGCAGGGAACTAAGCTTACATAACATAAAAGAAATTCCCGGTTCTACATTTCTCTGTCCGTCCATGGATGTCCATGATATAGCTTCTGCAGCAGACGCTTTATGCCGGACCTTCGATTTGCATCAGCACAAAGACCTTGAAGCAATTATAACAACCAGCGATATAATTGCTGCCACCCTTGAAGAAGAACTTGCGATACATGGTTTAACCGTACCGGGAGATATTGCCGTTACCGGATTTAACAATCAATATTCGGGTATTACCGCCTTAACACCGCTTACAACAATAGATCCTGAATATTTTCGTCGCGGATACACTGCGGTGGAGCTGCTCATAGACCGTATTATGGAACCTGCAAAAGAATATCCTGTATATTTTGTGCCGACATCCTTGGTTGTGAGGGAGTCCTGCGGATGCTTTGAAAAAAATATTGTTGATGCCGGCAGTACGATTATTCAGGGAAGCGGGAACAATCTGCCCTCCGATAATGCTTCCGAGACAGACATACAGGAGTATCTGCTCAGAAATATCAGTGAGATATTCATGCGGCAGAATACTGATGCTAAAAAAAAGCTGGTACGTGCTGTTTTTTCCGATATATACGAAGCAGACGCTGCCTCAGAGCTTCTTGTGTGGTTCAGAAATCTGCTGCTGCATTCAGATCGTTATGATATTCGTACATCTGAAGTAATACAACAGCAGATAACCAGGCTGCGCAGCCTTATTCTTCCGCTTGTCCGGGGGGATGAAAAGCGTACCTGCCATATTGAAAATATACTCCACCAGCTGAGGGTTATGGTTTCTGTGAATAACGATTATACAGTCCTTGCACAACAGGAGAATAGTTATGTCTTAAACAGCATAATCGATACAGCTGTAAATTTTATGTCCGTGACATCCGGCGGAGAACTATGCGATGTGCTCAAATATCAACTGGGAAAAATGAAAATTCCAGGAATAATGCTGGCTCTTGGAGATCATGCAGCATCTGATCTTGGAGCACTGACACTTGATTTTGTGTATCCGGAGCCGGAGCAGTATCTCAAAAAGATGCTGCCGCTGCGTATTCCATCAGATTCCTGCATCCCGAAATTATTCTTCCCGAAAGAACGCTCATATTGCATGATGTTTGAAATTCTGCATCATGCTGATCAGTACTTTGGCTATGCCATGATGGAAATGGGGCAAGACAATGTTTCTTTGTATGACTCAGTCCGTGTAATGTTATGTCATTCGCTTAATGTACTTTATATGCAGACCCGTTCACCCGGTGGCCGTAATCCTCTGTTGGAGGGCAACGCTTCCGGAGACATTCTCACCCATTTTATACCGGGAAATACCGGTGTATGGATGGAATCTACCGGAGCAAAAAAAATCATAGATTACCTGCAGAGCCATCTGGATGAAATGACCAGTCTGGAAAAAATGTCACAGGAATTGGGGATGTCAAAATCGAATCTGGTACGGCAGACAAAACATCTTACCGGATATACTGTACAGAGTCTGCATGAAAAGATGAAAATAGAGCAGGCAAAAAAACTGCTGCTTATAGGTACCATGAAGTATTCAGAAATAGCCTGCAGGCTCGGATTTCAGAACCAGAATTATTTTTCTGCTGTATTTAAAAAATGTACCGGACTTAGTCCGCATAACTGGGTATTATACGGCAAACACTAGGACTCCACTGACTGGAACTTCGTACCAGCCGGTGGAGTCTGCTGCGCGTTTATTATAAAAAAAAAGTTTTAATTTGTATAAGTTTTGGCATTATTAAATACAGTTTAAAAAAAAGAAATATAATACGACTGTACTGTGAAACTGTTGATTATAATCTATATATTCAACGGAAAATATCTGCCGTATCCTGATTTAGTGATAATAGGGCAAGGTGTCTGTCTTATCACGAAATCAGGAGGAAATATGGAAAAAAGGGAAATTACTAAAACAGCAGTTATTCTTTTTGCAGCTGTGCTGCAACTGTTTGCAGTAATGAGCTGTACGCTGTTTTCCGGAGGGAGTAACGATAGCGACAGTGATGATAGTACTACTTCGACATCCGGGGATACTACCAGTGACAGTTCGTATACTGCACCAGATTTCGACGGATATTATTATCCTGCAAACGGGAGCACCAGTGCTTACGCGGATACGATTTTAGCCATAAAATTTGATACTGTGCCTGTTATTAATACGACGGATACTTCAAAAAACGTCAAAATTTATACATCCGGTGGAACCCTGGTAGATACGATCCGGGCGGCAGATGAGGCTTATTACAGCGGCAGCGGTTCAGGAACAGTAAGCTCACTTTCCGTAAAGAATCAGCTGATACAGGTTTTCGGGACCACAGTTGTTATAAAGCCTCACACAGATTCAAATGGATATTCATTACTTTCAAATGCAACTAAATATTATGTGCTGATTGACGACGGACTTCTTTCCGGTACAGTCGGAAGCGCTGCTTTTTCCGGATTGACAACTTCAGATGCATGGTCTTTCACAACATCTGATGCTCCGTCTGTTTCAAATAATACGATTACCGTAAGTACAACGGATCCGGCTGCTGATTTTTACAGTATTCAGGGAGCACTCAACTATCTGCGTGTAAACACTGCAACCGGAGACTGGACGATTACTGTAGATACCGGTTCGTACCTTGAACGTCTGTATTATTACGGCGATGCAAACGTTACGCTTTGCGGCCCATCTGGTAACAGCTGCGGCGATACAGCATCGGTAACCTGGACTAACCTCGATCTGTGGAACAGCGGCAGCAGGGCACGCTGTGCATTTTTATGGGAAGGCGGCAATCTTACTATAAAAAATATGTCATTTCATAACGACTGCGACCGGTCCCTGGCAGGAACATCTCAGACGCAGGCTGAAACACTGTATTTTGATGCAAAAAACTATCTGATTGCATATAACAGTTCGTTTGTCAGTCATCAGGATACGCTTCTGCTTGGCAACAACGGCGGCCGCTGTTGGTTCTATGACTGTTGTATTAAAGGGGATACAGACTATATCTGGGGATACGCCGATGTTGCACTTTTTGAGAAATGCAGTCTTACCTGTGTCCGCGATACGGCGATATCAGGCCAGAAATCGTATATTTTTGCTTCACGTACGGTTACCGGTGACGCAGTAAACAAAGGTTTTGTTCTGCTGAACAGCTCTGTAGAAATAGAAAATGGTGTCACCGCGTATTACGGGCGTAACTCAGGTGCTGATACGCAGGCTTCTGTAGTAAACTGTAATTTTACCGGAGCCGGTACTCTGGCTGATTCTCTCTGGTATAGTGCAGCGGGTGAATATGCTGCTGACCTTGCGGGAACTGCCGCCATAGGGTACAAAGACTATAACAATACCGTGAATGGAACCGCCGTTGATACTTCCGCACGTCTTACCGGTACCTATTCACTTACGGATGCTGTCTATAATCGTGAATATAACGGTCGAAAGACAATCCTGAACCGCGGATACAGCGAAACGGATTCCCAGTATGAAACTTCCTCTGCAATCTGGGATATTTCATCGTATGAAACGGAATTCGGTACCGTAACAGATAATTCTCTCTCTGATGTGTGGGTTGACCCGGTATACGTAGAAAATCTTGTTGGCGGAAAAACAAAAACTCTTACTGCAACATCGTTTAACAGCGATGCAACGTATACATGGAGTTCCGATAAGGAATCATATGCAACTGTCGACAGCACCGGTATCGTTACCGCTATAACCGGTGTGAACGGAACCGCCGTTATTACTGCCACTTCATCTGAAGGCGGCTCTGCATATGCAACTATAGAGGTTATTTCTACTGACGTAGCAGCGACAGCAGTAAGTCTTGGAGGATTTACCGATACTTCGATGGAAGCTGATGATGTCACATGGATTACTGCTTCATTTACACCGGATAATACTACTGATAAAACCATAGCCTGGACATCAAGTAATACAGATGTTCTTACTGTCACCAGTGATACAGCAGCAGATTCAACTGGTGCTACCGCAGTCATTTATGCAGCAGGTACCGGTACAGCAACTATTACTGCTGCTGCCGCAAATTACAGTAGTGCGACGACTGCCACCGTCACTATTAGTGTAGTTGAAAATGGAAAAGCGGTCGGATCTGTTCCTCCTGCCGGTTATACATTCAATTTTATCGGAAAAGATACTACATCAAGCGATACTCTTTTGAGCGGTGCAAAAACCTCTGCCACAAATATTACACATAATTATAACGTAGGATCAACAGAAACTTCCAGCGGCACAGGTCTTGGTGGTAAGTACATTACCCTGTTGAAATCTGCAAAACAGGTAACGCTTCGTGACGCACCGTCTTCAACATACAGCCGGCTGCAGATGAAAAATTATAATATTACAAGTTCTGCATGGACGGTAACAAGCGGATCTGATGCTTTACTTCTGCACAATGTAACAGGTCCGTTTACCGTAACTGTCGGAGCAGGGAAACCTGGCAGCCAGCGGTACCTTGCAATAAAATGCGGAGATGACAGTCCTGTTATTAATGATATATATACTAATGCCAGCTCGGCTGTGAATGAGTATACGGCAAGTTACAGCGGAACTGATACGGTAGATGTACTCTTCGGGGCTTCCAATGACTGCGATTTTTATTATGTAACACTTTCGCAATAATATACTCCGGACCCTGTCAATTGATCTGATTAATTCTGTCTGATCAATATGTATATTATATATCAGTAACTATTGTAATGAGGTTTATTATGCTTGAGTTATTTTTAAGGATACTGCTTGTGTCAGCAGCTGGTACTGTTGTGGTACTGTCGGTATTGATTTTCTATACCACGATCAGGTATGAACACAGATAATATCTGCTGATTATGCTGTCTGATCAGTGGATCGGTTTATGCATCTCTCTGCCATGAAGTACATTTTCAGCAGAGAGGTACTTTTTATCCGTATATTATCTGCTTACTGCCCAGACTCCTGCCCCCGCATTGGAAGGGATTGAAGTGTTCAAATCTGAAGCGCTGTCGAGTGTGTAGGTATAATAATTTGCCGGCGTCCATGGCATTGAACTGGATATTTCAGAAGTACAGCCTTTTATTGAATTATCAGTGTTTCCGCTTGTGTACAACGTTCCATAAGAGTCCTTGAACGAATAACAGATTCCGCTGCCGAAATAATTGTTTTCTGCAACGATTCTGCTGTTCCTGCGTATTCCGACAGCGTAACTGTTGCTGCGTTCTGAGCTGCTGTCTGTTTCGTAGTAGTTATTGTAAATGTGGATTGTTGCAAAACGTACCATCGGCAGCCGCTGTCTGCAATTCAGATAATAATTGTGGTGCAGTGTAATCGTCTGATGGTTTGTATCGCCGGTATAGCTGTCGCTGTGTCCGATGAGGCTTGTTTTATCGTGGTTATAAAACTTGCAATATGAAACAGTGATAAAGTCAGATGCTTTTTTGATATCACACAGACCATCGAACACCTGCCATTTTTCGCCTGTCGTGCAGGAACTGCCATATGTTGCCTGAACAGCAACATGGTCAAAATCATTATCGCTTGAGGCTATTGTATCCTGCAATGTACAGTGATCTATCCATATATATCGGGAACTCTGTATCTGTATGCAGTCCCAGTTTGCATTAAAACCATCGTTCTTTTCGTGTTGCGGGAACGGATCGAATGCATCCTGAATAATCAGATTGCGGATTACTACATTGCTGACGGAAGATATCTGGATTGTGCCACCTTTGATTCCTGATTTTGAGGTAAGACCGATGATCGTTGTGTTTGAAGCAGGAATCAGTTTTATGGTACTGCCATATGTACTGCTCAGACGGGAACGTATTTCGGCAAGTGTTCCGCTTTCATCGGCATCCGCACTGCATGCCGATCCATATGCTGATTTCCACGCGGCAAGCGTAGCATACGAACCGGCTGTGTTTGCACGGATAAAGCTGTCAAGTGCATCTGTGGTACCGGCTGCCGAATCAGGCAGCAAGCCGTTTGACATGTCGATTATACCATTTACGTAGATGATATAGTTTCCCTTTTCTGCATATTTAATAAGGTCGGAACGGCTGTTAACGGTAACTGCTGTTCCGCCATAGCCTCCCGTAGTACCTTTTGTGCTGTCAGGCGGTGTTACTGAATTACCTGCGAGGTCGCTCGTGCGGATGCAGTTTGCCCAACCGGTGGGCGCGTCGCCTGCGCTTATTGTACAGGTTGAAGCTGTGTTGCCGGAGTTAGAGGAACTGTCGTTACCGGCTTCACCGGTAGCTGTTTTACATGAACCGGTAGCAGTCAAAACAACAAAAAAGACAATGATAATTGTGATTTTTTTATATGCGGAAAAGAATGTTGTCATATATATACCTTTGAATATCTAAAGTTACTTTCAGAACCCGTCTGATGTTTAAAAACGCTGCTTTATATAAAAATATACGATCGTATATTTTTATTCTATATAATATATAATCTTGTATATACAAAATTCTGCATATATAAAATTGATATACATCTGATCGTCTTACGGTTATGATTTTGTTTAAGCTGCCGGCAGCAGAATTGACAGGAGAAAGGATAGCCTGTACAATCGTTACATGGGCAATTTTATAACGGTATCATGTCTTCTGTTGACGCTTTCATGGCCTGCTTTTCTTAATATTCTTGCATATCCTGTTTCCAGAAAGCTTAGTATAAAAATTTCTGATTATATTGTTCATGTCTGTGCTCCGCGTGTGTTTGTAATACTTTCAATGTATAAAAACTTCCGGCTTGTCGGTTACAAAGAGAATAAGAATTTACTTCCTGAGCAGTTTCTTATTATATCAAACCATCAGAGTCTGATGGATATACCGCTGTATATGACGTTTCTGCGCAATAAAAATCTGCGGTTTGTTGCCAAAGACGAGCTCTCTCGTCATGTACCGCTCGTTTCAGAGATGCTGCGTGCTCATGAACACTGCATGATTCCGCGGCATGGCAGCCCCTCTCTGGCAATGCGTACGCTGGATTCTTTTGGAAAGCGGGTACTTCTGCGGAAGCAGATACCGGTATTATTTCCGGAGGGAACAAGAAGCAAAGACGGTTCTCTCGGGACTTTTTATGCAGCGGGCTTCCGCCGTCTTACCGATACGCTTCATCTGCCGGTCGTAGTCTGTGCGCTTGATGGCGGTTATAAAATCAATAACATTAAAAACATTATGACAAATCTGCATAACGGCAGTTACCGGGTAAAGGTACTCAATGTTTTTCCTGCACCGGAAGGGAAAGAAGCACAGGTACAACTGCTTGAGAACGCAAAGACCCTGATACATTCGCAGCTTGCCGAATGGAGGTCTGAAAAATACTAACCCTGCTGCATAAATAACAAATGCGAGGCAGTTCTGAAAGTCCGTTATAATTGAAAATTCTTCCTGTGTATTTTAAATAAAAAAGCCTGCACTGATGTGCAGGTTTCACTCTTAATGTAAAACAGAGATTATTTGAAGTCCTTAGGACGTCTTTCTGTGCGTTTGCATTTGCTGCATTCGGCAACATTCCTGAGCTTTCCGTTTTCAAACAAAGTTTTCATAAGAATCTCGCCGCCGCAGTCCGGACAAACAAATTTATGTGTTGCGACGGTAGTACGAGAGTTTTTACTGGCTCCTGCCATGACTAACCTCCAATGCGTATTTGCTAATATACAATATTAGCCATAAAACAGTTCGATGTCAATAATAATGCAAATTCCGGGATATCGATGGGTGATCTGTGTAACCTTGTACATAAAAAGATTTTACATATTTTTCGACACTTGACTAACGGAGTCTGCTTTGCTAGAATAATCAAAGTTTTTGTTTTGGGGGTCTCCTTTGTCAGTAAAGAAAACATCTGCAGAAAAAAGATTTGCACAGAGCGAAGTACGCCGTTTGCACAATAAAGCCATAAAGAGCGAGTGTCATACATGCGTAAGACAGTTCGTAGAAACTGTACAGAAAAAAGATCAGACAGCGGCTGATACTAAATTGAAGGCGCTTGTAAAAGCACTTGATACGGCATGCGGTAAGGGTGTTCTGACACGTAATTCTGTCTCCCGTAAGAAATCACGTATGATGAAACTGTACAATGTTTCATTTGCAGCAGCAAAATAACTGCAGGCAGTTATTTTCACAACAGAAGGTACCGGATCTGATATGAATACTGATTCGGATCCGGTATCCGGCTCTTTTATATTTTTGTCGAGGTGCTGAAATGTCTTCTAAAAAAGTCACAAAATATGATTTGGTTGAATCTGTGTACCAGAATACAAAATGCGAAAAGCGTGTTGTGCAGAATGTCATAGAAAATTTGCTTGAAGAGCTTAAAGACGCGCTCAAAGACGGTGCAACAATAGAACTGCGCGGTTTTGGTACGTTTGAGCCCCGTTTACGTAAGGGCCGTTCACGTGCAAGAAATCCCAAGACCGGTGAGCAGCTCTCTGTTGAACCTCACTATGTGGCGGCTTTCCGTTCCGGGCAGGAGCTCAAAAAGGCTCTCTGGAAACTCCGGATAGACCATACGGGAAAGGTAAAATAATAACATATGTCTTTCCCTGCATTACAGACCCGTGACTCTTTTCAATTAATCAAAAATTTTATATATAATATCCTGCTGTTATTTTGTGGAGCCGCGCTGTTTGCTCTTTCCAATCCCGGTTTTCTCGTTCCTGAGGGTATTTCTTTTTTTGCATGGTTTGCATATATTCCCCTCTATATACTTATCCGCCGGGTCTCTATGAAGACTGTCTGGCTTTACGGTTTCATCTATGGCGTCGTTGCTTACCTGATGTATGTTTCCTGGCTGGTTATTTTCAGTCCTGTCGGCAGCATTGCAATAGAATTTGAGCATGGAGTCATGCTGCTTGCTGTTTTTTTATTTTTAAAGGCAGCAGATGAGCTTTTCCCGGAAAGGGGATGGATCGTCCAGTGGCTTATTGCCTGTGCTTATGAATATCTGAAAACTATCGGTTTCGCCGGATTCAGCTACGGTATTACCGCCTACACTCAGTGGCAGAATACCATGCTGATACAGTGTGCTGATCTGTTCGGGGTCTGGGGGCTTACGGCCCTTATACTGTTTGTATCGTCATGGTTCGCAACAGTACTGAATGACTGTTTTGCGCAGCAGTTGTCTATCCGCAGTGGTTTTATTCCCGCCGTAAAACGGCATGCTGTCAGCGGTTTTATCTGGCTGGCATTTTTTGTATTTGTTCTTGTATACGGCGGCACTGTCCAAAAAGATTATTCAAAATATCCTTCGATAAAAGTGGCTGCGTGCCAGCATAATACGGATCCCTGGATAGGGGGTATCGATGCATATGAACGCGATATCCGGGACCTTATGCAGCTTTCCGATCAGGCTCTTGCATCTGATCCCGGTATAAAACTTATCGTCTGGCCTGAAACATCCGTGGTTCCATCGATAATCCGCCATTATCAGAAAAGGACGGACAGGGACAGATTCGAACTGATAAAAACTTTTCTTACGTATGTGAACGGCAAGTCTGCTGTTTTTGTCGTGGGAAACGATCATGCCGTCGATACGGGAACCGGTGATACGGAAGATTTTAATGCTGTGATGGTTTTTACACCCGGTAAGAATGTACTGCCGCCTGATCCTGAAATATATAAAAAGATTCATCTTGTGCCTTTTACAGAATATTTCCCCTGGCCTGAGCAGTTCCCCGGTTTGTACCAGGCGCTACTGCATGGCGATACGCATTTATGGACGCCGGGGACAGAAGTAACGGTTTTCCATGCAGCGGGTCTTTCCTTTTCAACACCGGTATGCTTCGAAGATACGTTCGGAGACGGATGCCGTGATATGTACAGGGCTGGTGCGCGTGTCTTTGTGAATCTTACCAACGATGCATGGTCGAAAAGTCTGGCCTGTCAGAACCAGCACCTTGCCATGGCTACATTCCGTTGTATTGAAAACAGAATACCTGCTGTCAGAAGTACTGCATCTGGCCAGACATGTATAATCGATCCGAATGGGCGGATACAGAAAATGGCTGTTCCTTTTACGCAGACCTGGATTGCAGGTGAAATACCGGTAATCCGGGCGGATATTAAACCGACACTCTATGTCCTGACAGGTGATATAGTTGGTCGCTTTTTTGTTGTTATATCTGTCATACTGCTTGCAGCAGGAATAGTTTTTAAAATATACAGGAAGGGACGTGCAACCCTCAAACGGTGAAACAGATGACTGAAAATGAAAAAAAGAATTATACTGTATTCGGCGCCGGTACGGAAATTGAAGGGGTCCTTGAATTTTCCGATGATCTGACGATTACAGGAAAATTTACAGGTACGATAAAAGCAACCGGTTCTCTGGAAATTGCCAGAACGGCTGTATGCAGTGTCGATAAAATATCCGTCAAATCTGTTGTGATTTTCGGGACGGTAACAGGGGATATTGAAGCATCGGAACGTGTTGAAATTTGTAGTGGCGGTAAGGTCTCGGGGAATATAACCACAGCCCGTTTGCGTATCGCTGACAACACTGATTTTGAAGGACAGGTAACGATGCTGGATACTGTTCCTGATGTAGACCTTTTTTCTGTCGCTTCTGATGAATATAAACAGGCTTTGATCCTCAAGTCAGATTTCCTTGAATAGACTTTATATACCGGTAGTCCCTGTTGACAGTAAGACTGTTTTGTGTATATACTCATACCACGCTGAGTTCTTTTTTTTAGCGTTTCCATTTTTACATTCCGGAAGAGTTGTTTCCTTGTATATATTTATTCCTTTTAATAATTTATTTTAAACGTATGGAGATATTTTAATGGCACCATTCCAGAGACATCGATTTACCGATGCATCGGAAGACCAGCCGCAGCCAAATGAAAGTGGACAAAAGCAGCTAGATCTTGATGTTCAACCAGCTTCTTACGAAGCATCCCAGTCTATTTCCCCTGATGGGGATATTTCTTTTCAGAATAACCAGATAATCAGCCAGACAGAAAATACGGAACAGCAGAGTGAAAATGAACCTTCTACAGTAAAAGCTGTTTTGCGGCCAAAACACCGGCGCATTATAAAAACAGTAAAACCTGCGGTGCCTGTTGCGGCCGAGGAAAAAGAGAAAGATACGTCCGTACCGGTACAGGATTCAGCTGCGGCGGATGTTACAGAAACTGTCATTCCGCCTGCCGTTCCGGCTGTAACTGCTGTACCGGCTGTAACTGGTGATGAGCCTTGTGAAGCTGTAGAACATAACGAGCGCCAGAATAAATGGGGCGGAAACGTGCCCAAATTCGATCGGGGCAGCAGACGTTTCAGTAGAAACGGTTATCAGCGTCAGAACAATACCATGGTAAAAGATCCCGCTGCAAAAGGCGGGCAAAATTCACAGCCTGAGTCTTCTGAGGATTACGATTCAAAGCCGCGCCTTCTTATCAATGACCTTACTAAAATGGGAATGCATGAACTGCGTGAACTTGCGCTGCAGTATGGTTTTGTCAACGATGACCTTGCTCCGATGAAAAAACAGGAACTTATTTTTGTGATCCTTAAGGCTCATACAGAGCATGGCGGAATTATTTTTGCATCGGGGGCGCTTGAAATACTTCCCGATGGATATGGATTTCTCCGTTCTCCGCAGAACAGTTACCTGCCGGGTCCGGACGATATCTATATTTCTCCAAGCCAGATCAGACTCTTTAATCTTAAAACGGGAGATACTATTTACGGGCAGACGCGTTCTCCGAAAGAAGGGGAGCGTTTCTTTGCTCTGCTGCGTATCGAGACGGTAAATTTTGATGAACCGCGCGTTGCCCAGTCCCGTATTCCGTTCGAAAATCTTACTCCGCTGTATCCTAATCAGAAGCTGCATCTGGAAACTGTTTCTACAGAACTTTCTACGAGAATTGTCGATTTATTCTGTCCGATAGGCAAAGGCCAGAGACTTCTGATTGTCGCACCGCCGAAAGCCGGTAAGACCATTCTTATGCAGAAGATAGCCAATGCTATTACTGCAAATCACCCTGAAGTGTATCTTATCGTTCTGCTGATCGACGAACGGCCCGAAGAGGTTACGGAAATGGAACGTTCGATAAAAGCAGAAGTCATATCATCAACGTTTGATGAACAGGCTACCAGACATGTTCAGGTTGCTGAAATGGTCCTGGAAAAGGCAAAACGCCTTGTGGAACACAAGCGTGACGTTGTTATTTTCCTTGATTCAATTACCCGTCTTGCGCGGGCGTATAACCAGACAGTACCTACATCAGGAAAAGTTCTTTCCGGTGGTGTAGACAGTAATGCCCTTCATAAACCCAAGCGTTTTTTCGGTGCTGCACGTAACGTGGAAGAAGGTGGCAGTCTTACGATTATTTCAACGGCCCTTATTGAAACAGGGAGCAGAATGGATGAGGTTATATTTGAGGAATTCAAGGGAACCGGTAACAGTGAAATTGATCTTGACCGCAAGCTTTCCGAACGGCGGTTATTCCCTGCTATCAATATCAAAAAATCGGGAACCCGTAAGGAAGAGCTGCTGCTGACGGATTACGAGCTTCAGAAACTCTGGGTGTTGCGGAAAGTTCTCAACCCTATGGAAGATGCTGATGTTCTTGAATTGATGCTTGACCGCATGCGTAAAACAAAGACAAATGAGGCGTTCCTCGCTTCCATGAATGCCGGTACTGCAGCGGTATCTTGATTTAACTCTGCAAATAATATATAATTAGAGAAATGTATTGAATTTGCCGGTTTTGTGATGGCGTTTTGAGGGAAAAGTGCTGTATTTTTTTCTCCGCGCTGTAGGGCAAAATCTGTCAAATATATGGAGGTCGTTATGAGAAAGGGAATTCATCCCGAATACAAACTGACAAAAATTACCTGTGCCTGTGGCAATGTTATCGAGACAAAATCAACGGTACAGGATATTCACGTTGAAATCTGTTCTGCCTGCCACCCGTTTTTTACCGGCAAGCAGAAACTTGTTGATACGGCAGGACGTATCGAACGTTTCAATAAACGCTATGGAATTAAAGACGAGGAAAAGTAGCGTTTATCCGGAAATTTCGATTTTTGTTAATCGTTTTTTATGTATAAAAAGGGCGTTTCGGAAGGGTATCTTTCTGAACCGCTCTTTTTTTATAACTGTCAGCGTTTTCCCGGAAGTATAACAGCGGCCGAAAGCGGTTTATATTGCGGGAAACGGTCTCCTGTCATTGAAAACTCTTCGGCTGCAATTCTGGCAATTTCAAAAGCGCCTGCATAACGAAGATGTGTATCGTCCTGACTTCCTTCCGGGTACTGCCCGTAAAGTCCTGCATCAAAATTCATGAAGAACTGTCTGCTGTTTTTTTCGCCTGTTTTTTCAAGAAACAGGCGTGTCAGTCTGTTCATGTCGATAACGGGAATATCAGAGGATTGCGCATAGCGGATCAGTGCGGAAGCATATTCACCGTGGGTGTCTGCAACCGTACCATCAGGGTTAAATTTTCTCCGCGCAATAGACGTCAGGAACAGGGGGTGTGCGTTATGGGCAGCCGCTGTCTCCGCGAATAAGGCAAAATTTCTGGTATAATCATCATAGGGCCGGGTTCCTCTGGAGGAATCTTCCAGTTTTTCATCGTTATGACCGAATTGTACCAGCAGATAGTCGCCTTTTTGCAGCAGCCCGTCTATCTGTGAAAGCCGTCCTTCGCTGATAAAGCTTTTTGTACTCCGTCCGTTTTTTGCAAAATTGAATACTGAAATTCCCTGCCGGAGAAAAAGCGGCAGCATCTGTCCCCATCCGGTTTGCGGGTATGTGGTACAGTCGTTATATTGCATGGTCGAATCTCCGGCCAGAAAAATACGAAAAGAACTGTTTGGATTGTTTGCGTTATTTTGTGCGTTTTTCATAGATC
>DCFS01000009.1:0-3198 GCA_002319875.1 Treponema sp. UBA1798
TCTACATCATCGAGCATGCTTCCGGTTGCGTCTATAGCAAAAACACAGTCTACTTTATCTTTAGGTTCAATACTGTTTACAGATTTCATAATATCGGCAACAAGGGTTTCCGGTCCTTTTGAATACGTCAGCATTTCTGAAATTTCCTGAAATTTCTCAGCAGCAACAGGATTATAATTATCTGTCAGGACAGGAACTTCTTTTATCTCCGGTTCAGGAACAGCCTTAGCAACGATAACAGGTTCCGGCGGAGGCGTACCCAGATCAAACATAAACGGATTATCAAGGAATTTTCCTCTGTAATCACCATATTTCCGATCAAAAGTACGTATATTGATAAATGTACCTTTACTGATATTTACCGTACCATGTCGCGCCCAGCTGTACCCATACTGAATCACAGAAGGTATATAAATGTGAAAACTTTCCCCGAATTCCGGATCATGTTCGACGGTCGAATCAATAAGACTGTATTTTGCCCACGCAGAAGTAAGCGGCTTACCATTCAGATAACGGATTTCATCACCATTCACCTTATTCCATTCGAGAGCCCGGTACGCATAATTATCGGCTTTACCATCCGGATCCTTTGTTGTTTCCGTAAGTATTACCGACTCAATACCAGGTTTTTTCCGGATATACAGATGATAACCTGCTTTCGAAAAAAATCCGGCCGCATCTTCCGGTACGAGACGTATGTCGGAAGGATGAATAAGCAGATTGCTTTCTGCATACAGCGATGTTCCGATCAGGCATGCAATTATCAGACAAAATGCAGACTTTTTCATATATATATTTTCGGTATGAAAGGGGTATTTCCGACAGATAAATCGCATTGAATTTCATACAAACTATGCTATAATGGTTGCATTGTGACTACAGACTCATTAAAGAGAAAAATCGAATATACCCAAGTAGATATGACAGATTTTTTTGATGCTAAACAGTCTTTTGCGAACGCACCACAGAATAATATCGTTGTTTTTACTGAAAAACAACGCGAAATGATAGAAACCGTTTTGAAAATTCTCGCTTCTTTTGCACCTGAACGCTGTGAACGTATACAGGAAAGAATTCAGGATCTTGAAGGTCTTGTTACCAGTATTGCAAATTTTCCGTCCCTGCTTGAAAAACATGAACTTACGGCAGATCTCAGAACGCCACAGTCGCTTATCGATTCACTGATTTCAAATCAGAATGAAGGAGATACCACGCTGCAGCTTCCTTCAAAGGCTACCCTGGGGAAGGGATTTCTTGTAGCAAAAATACATACATTTTCTTCACTCACAAAGCTCTGCAAACGTACACCAGAGCTGCTGTCATATGCCCAGGATTTCAATATTGAAACAATTTCCATGATGTTCCTCTTGCTTGCTGAAGATGTCTACCTGAACCTCATTCGTGATACCAGCATACCGGAAGATTCCAGACGCCATCTTGCAATGTCTCTGCTGCTGCTTTGGGAACACCGTAATGATCAGACAATAAACGACATAGCGCCAGTTCTGCAGAGTGTATGGAATGCGAGGCGCAAACTGGCACCCGCCTTCGGTACCATGATGGGAACAAGCGAACTGCTGCTCATATCCATACAGATGGACAGCCAGTGGATAAAATTTATTAAGCAGAAACTGGGAGAACCAGAGGTTTCACAGGCAATGGAAGAATTTCTGTTCGGACTTTCCTATGAACAGATCCTGAAATTACGTTCAATCCTCAAAAATAAAGGTATTTCCGCAATCGGTCGTGACGAAGTGTCCACATTTCTGGGCCAGCATGTAAAAACAGATGCAGGTCAGGACTATCGTGATTTTTATTCACTGTATACCGTACGCCGCGACAATGCCCGTTCAAGACGCCGGATGGATCTTCCCGGCCCTCACAAGACGCTTGAAGATTATTTCATTTTATTTGTTATGCAATTAACCAAGGAGAAGTAAAACAATGGCAATTTCAAAAAATAAGGATGCAACAGGGAAAAAACGCGTACCCTACCGTTTTGGTGAAAAATTGCGTACCGTACGCGAGCGTAAAGGGTATACGCTGAAAGTTGTAGCACAACGTGCGGGTGTAAGCGAAAGCCTTGTTTCCCAGATAGAACGTAATCGTGTATCGCCGGCTATTGATACATTACTGCTTCTTGCCGATGTTCTGGACATTAATCTGGAATTTCTGTTTGAAGAATACCGCAGGGAAAGACCCGTACAGGTAATCAAGTCCGACGAACGCAGAACACTGGCCGAAGATGACGTCAATTATGAAGAGCTTGCCAGACCGGAGGAAAGCGACGGGCAGCACGCATTCGAATCTTATGTTATAAAAATACCTGTCGGTTCACATACACACCGGGGGTCGTACGGACATCTCGGACGGGAACTGGGTGTTATCATACACGGGAAAGGACAACTCCGCTATGAAAATCTCGTTTACGACCTGGACGAAGGTGACAGCGTTTCATTCTCTGCAAGCGCACCGCACACACTCGTCAATATAGGAGATACGCAACTCGAAGCAATATGGGTCGTTACACCGCCGCAACGTTTTATTCAATAAATACGCTATTGACAAAACGCCGCATTTTATGAGATACTTTTAAAATCATAACGGAACTTCCGGCGAAGGGAGGTGAATTAAATGGCAAGCATCACAGTCGAAGACTCTGAAAACCTTGAAAAAGCAATCAAACGTTTTAAACGTATGGTTGAAAAAGAAGGCATCATACGCGAATATAAAAAACGTGAATATTATGAAAAACCTTCTACTATCCTGAACCGTAAGAACAAAACACTTCAGCGTAAATTGATAAAAAAGACTCATAAAACTCATGAAAAAACAGTATACTGATATACCCTCAAAATGTGTATCCAGTAATACCCCGGAAAAAAATCCGGGGTTATTTTTTAAAATTACTATCACGGCACCAACCAGGCTGCTGTTTCCCCTGTTTTTTTTTATTTCATGCCTGTATCTTTTTACGGCATGTACGACTGCAGGCCAGTCATATAGTAACAGATATCCGCAGTACAAACCGGAAACATTTCCTTTGCAGGAACTCGTTCCGTCTGAAATCCTGTGGCAGCAAGTACGTCCCGGTCTTGACCGGCTTGATTTTACAAATCCGCAAATCCCGCTTGTCTGGCATGCAGTAAGAATAAACCTGACTGCCGGCCATGTACAGGTTCTTTCCTGGCCTGAAAA
>DCFS01000009.1:3512-8698 GCA_002319875.1 Treponema sp. UBA1798
GCAGAAGTTACCGTTAATGCCACGCCTTTTTCAATACAGACTTTTTTTCCCCGGAAACTTGTACCTGTGGGCATTTATATTTGCCAGGGGAAAGAACTGTTTCCTCCTGACGGAAAATACTGTGCTCTGTTGTTCTATAACAGTCCGGGGAAAAACTGCCTGAAAGCGGATATCATCGATTCCCAGACAGAACTTACTTCCGGACACCTTTTTCCCGATTACGCATTTGGCGGTTTCTGGACTATTTTACGGAAAGAAGAAATCGGCAGATTTCTGCTCAACAGGGACTCCCGCACCGTTATAGGGATCTCAGACAACGGTACCATCCTGTATATACTTGTAGTTGAAGGCGAATATAAACACAAGAGCCGGGGCCTGTCATTAATGGAATGCGCCGGTATACTGCAAAAAGCAGGTGCCGAAACAGCGATGAGTTTCGACGGCGGTTATTCAACGGAACTTTGCATACAGGGGAAATCCGTTCTGACATATCGTGCGAACCGGCGCAATGCGAACTGCCTTGGCTTCAAATTCCAACCGTAAACATAAAAATACTTTACATTGACGAATACAAAAGAATCAACTATTATTAGTGACATGGGAGTGGCTACAAGTCAAAAAATATCAGCTTACTACGATCAATACCGTAATACAGAGATAACTTTTACAAAAGATATTCTCAGAATTCTTGGTGTTGATCCGCGACAGATATACATCAAATGTAACGGTTCTCAGTGGCCCTGTATTATAAACTCAACTTCATTACAGAACTCCAGAATTATTATAGGAACAAAGGGTGGTGCTTTTGCACAGATTACACAGAAAGAGGCTCCGCCGGTAAGTTTACGTTTTTGTTTTATCGAACCGGAAAATCAATTGCTCAGTTTTTTTGTTTCAGGGCATGTGACCGATATCATACCATATATGAATTCAAAAGATCTCGCGATTGTAACGCTTACCTATAATCAGAGACCACCAGACGACCTTATAGAGAAAATCGGTACACTGCTGGAAGCAAATACCAATTTTATCCGGCGGCGCGAGGAACGTATCGTTCTTAACGACGAAAATAAAAGGAAGCTTGGCATCCAAAAAGAAGAAACGATAGTATATATAGAAACAATACCCCGCCGGTGTATAATCAGGGATCTTTCCTTTTCCGGTGTAAAAGTAATTCTTGTCGGCCTTGCTCAGTTTCTTCTCAGGAAAGATGCTGTGCTCCGGCTTACCTTTGAAGATTCTCCCGAAATTCTTATGCTGAAAGGGGCTATTATAAATGTTTCATCGATAGAAGGAAGAAAAGATATTGTATTTGCTAATATCAAATTTAATGATGAACTGGTACCTTTTTCATATAAAATACATATAAATAATTTCCTCACTGCCATACGTAAAAAACAACTGACAGCAGCCGAGCAGCTGGCCGAACAGCAAAAAGAACGGCTTGTACAGAAGAAACAGACGGGACAGAAATCTCAGACACCGGAAGAAAAAGCGGCAGGTGAAGAAACTCAGGACAGCGATATACAAAATACAGCAAAAGTCCCGCCGGATACCGCAAATGAAGGAACCACGCCCCCCGAAGAACCGGCTGCTTCACAGCCCGAAACCAGCACCACACAAGGAAACACATGAAATCATCAAGTCCCCTTGATACTATTTACTTTATTACATTACCGGAAAACTTTAAGCTTGCAAAAAAAGCGATGCACATTGATCCGGCCATTCCGCTGCCGGTACAGAAAAAAGACAAGGATAGCCCCGGTTCTTTCAACATGGAGGAATTAACACAGGAACAGATTCTTGCCGGAATTCTGACGATACTTGCCTATGATAAAGAAAATCAGAACATTGATTATTACCGGTCAATACTCAGGCAGGCCAGGCCGGATATAAAAAAGGAACTGACTGAGGCCGCTATCCTTAAGGCAAAAAACGAAGATTTTGATATCGCTGAAGAAATTTTCAGTGCCCTGCGGGGTCTTGAGCCGGATGACATGGTAACAACCCTCAACACTGCTCTTTTCCTCGACCAGAGGGCTGAATCATACCGGAGATCGGGACTTCATGAAGATGCAGATGCATGCGATGCAGAGGCACTCGGATATTATAAGCAGGCACAGGAAGCAGATCCGCCCATTCCGGATGCTTTTTTCAATGCCGGTTTTTTTTACCTGAAGCAGAGGGATTTCCACTCGGCGAAGGACTGTTTTGAAACGTATATTGCGCTTACCTGTGATATTTCCGACGAAGAGCTGGGAAAAAGCGGGATCTATAAAAAAGAGCGGGCGCAGGAAATGCTGGAAAATATCAGAAACCAGAATATGGATGACGTACAGTTCAAAGCAGCATACGACCTTATTTCTCACGGTGAAGAGGAAAAAGGCCTTGAACAGATAAGGATTTTTCTGCAGAAAAATCCCCATGTATGGAATGCGTGGTTTATGCTCGGATGGGGGCTGAGACGTCTTGGGCGGTATACCGATGCGCAGCAGTCATTTCTGAAAGCGATTGAATATGGCGGAGATAAAAACTCCGACACCTACAATGAACTTTCGATCTGTTATCTGGAGCTCAAAAATTACAAAGAGGCACGGAAATGCCTGGAAAATGCGCTTTCCCTCGAGCCGGAAAGTACAAAAATCATGTCAAATCTGGGATACCTTGAACTGAAACTGGGAAGAATTGCCGAGGCACAAAAATATTTTGAAACAGTACTGGAATATGATCCCGATGATAAAATAGCGAAACAGGAACTGGAAAAACTTGAAGTCTGATTACAGTTCATCGACGGGAACCATATCCCCCGGCTTTATACCTGCACGGGAAAACCATCCCCGGGGAACTTCAAGAGCATAACGGACATAAACCGTACTGGTAATATTTGCAAGGCTGAATGGGGTCATATCAAATATATCACGTATACAGCCCGAAGAATCTATATATGCAATGGAAAGAGCAGTCGGGGTGTTTTTCATCCAGAAGTTAAGAATCTGGTCTCTGTCAAAAACGAAGAGCATCCCGGTACCATCCGGTATATGCTTTCTTTCCATGAAACCATGCTCCCGTTCCTGTTCCGTGCGTGCAATTTCTGCAGTAATGGGTATTGATGTTCCACCTGAAGTTCGGATCAGAAACTGCCTTTTCTCAAGACCGGTACCATAGCAGGATACGGTAAAAAGACAGCCGGCAAAAGAAATAATCTGCATACACATACGATAAAATTTCATTTTACTATAAGCCCTCAAGGAACATCTGCTGTGTCATCTCCCGTGCAGATTCCTGTACCAGAGATTTGCTTTGTAAACTATTAAAAATGTTCAAATCGATATATTTAAGGGAAAGCGGACGTTCCAGACTCATGCTGACAGCTTCATTCTGCCATACGGATTTTTCAGGCGAAAGACTTTCCGGATCACCATATTTTCTGCACAATGTTGTAAAAATACTGTAATGGTCAATACGTTCACGATTCATGGTAATCGTAATAATATACAGCTTATCATCATAAAACTGGAACCAGCACCTGTCCAGAAAGGAAACGACATGACCGCCCTCCGCATCAGTTTCTATCAATACGCGGTTTTCTCCGGGCAGCAGAGATACATCACTGTCTCCATGATAACCGAATTCACCATTCTCCTGTAACAGCTGTTTTACCTGTGCAACAGACATGCCAAGTATAATTTTTCCGTATCCGTGGGGAAGCGGAGAATAGGCAGAGAGGTGAAATGAAACAAAAAAAAATAACGGAAGAAAAGACAGATATCGACGCATATTAAAACCGGAAATCAATGTTTCTGCTTTCTGTAAAACGCAGCCTGCTTCACCAGTTCAAGGCAATCAAGAACAAGAATTTTATCATGAACAAGTTTTATATGAGAATCATTCTGTAACTGGAACAGGCTGGCCGTCTGTTGATCCTGCGGGATGCCGCACATATTTGCGACATCTTCCAGAGTAAGATCTGTCTGGTACTGAATATTCGGCCCCAGACGGATTTTCGCTTTTTCGATTTGAAGAGCAAGCATATCGAGCAGTTTATGCAGAGGTTCTCCAAGTTGCGTATTGGCAAGCTGCCGGTACATGGACCATAACCGGTCCGCCAGCATCGTGGTAAGACGGGTAATCAATTGGGCCTGTGTAGCAACCATCTGATCAAAGTTCTGACGGTTTACCGTCATCAGACGGCATTCCTCATCTGCAATTGCACTCGCCGAACGGGGTTTATTTTCAAGCAAGGCCATCTCACCAAACATATCACCCCTTTTAAGCACAGCCAGTGTTACCTCATTTCCATTGACGACTTTTGTTATCTTTACTTTACCATCCTGTATAATAAACATTTCCGCACCGCGCTGGCACTCAGAGAAAATCATAGTATCCCGGGGATATACGCGCAGCAGATCCGGGGTAGGCTCAAAATATACCGCATGAGTCACCGGTCTGAGTGAAATAAATCGCTCTTTAGCTTTTGCAGCATAGGTACCGTACGGACAGGCTTTTAAATACTGATAATAAGCGAAAATTGCCACATTTGGTTTTCCTATTTTTTCATAATAAACACCAACTGAAAACATCTGCTCAGGAGATTCAGCTACGACATTTTTCAGGGTAAGCTGCGTGAGCCTTTCATTCAGGAGCCTCATGTGAGTCGCAAATGTTCTGATAATTTTCATTGCGACAGGAGTATTACGGGCAATAAGTTCCGGATACTGTTCCCGCCGGACGGAAATTGTAACAACATCGGAAGCAGCAATCACTGTCTCAATCTGGGAATGGCCCGACATACAGGGAATAACTCCCACAAAATCTCCCGGCCCGAGAATTTCCGGTGTACCTCCGGGGATCTGTTTTTCCCTGTGGCATCTGACGTGTCCCTGCTGGATAATAAAAAAGCGGTCGCTGTCAGCTTTACCTTCAACCACGAGATATGAATCCTTTCTGAAATTAACAAAAGCCAACTGTAACAATTACGCCACCACTTTTAACAGCATAAGTATAAAAATGGAAATTCCATTTGTCAATGTGAGCCACTTTCAAAACTCGTCTGACTTTTGAAAACGCCTCAATGTAATTATCGGCTACATTCCGCAAAAGATTATTTCCGGTTCGAGAATAAACCCCGTCTTTTTCTTAATTATGTCTATAGTATAATCCACAAGCCGGCGTATGTCAGCCTGTGT
>DCFS01000160.1:0-2891 GCA_002319875.1 Treponema sp. UBA1798
ATTGCAGTCGGGATTTAATACCTTTATACGGCCAAAGGCCGTGGTATTAAACCCTCCGCACGAATAAAATCATTACGTACAGAGTACTTTATGGCAAAAAAAACAGGTTCTATCATTTATAAATGCTCAAACTGCGGATATACACAGCCGAAATGGCTCGGACGCTGTCCTCAGTGTAACAGCTGGAACACAATGGAAGAGTGTATTACAGACCCGAATACCATAACACCGTCAGGACGCAGAACGGAAAAGGAAATAATAGCAAAACCTGTTCCCCTGACATCAATAGATGTCACTTCCGCAGGACGCTTTCCGACAGGAATCGGAGAATTCGACAGAGTTCTCGGAGGCGGTGCAATGAAACGTTCCGTCATACTCCTTGGAGGAGAGCCCGGCATCGGTAAATCAACGCTTCTGCTCCAGACTGCAGCATATATTTCTGCCGCAGGAACCGGAAGAGTTCTGTATATAAGCGGAGAAGAATCTGCTGCACAGATAAAAGCCCGGGCAGACCGGTTAAAACTTCATACAGGAAATATAGAAATTCTCTGTACGATGAGACTGGAAGATATCTTAAAAGCCCTTTATGACCTGACTCCGGCCTTTACCATTGTTGATTCCATCCAGACCGTATACTCTGTTGAGGCAGGCATTGTACCGGAAACAGTAAATCAGCTTAAATACTGTACGAATGAATTGATCAGCTGGGTAAAGGAACGGGATTCCGTGCTCATCATGTCAGCGCATATTACAAAGGAAGGAACAATTGCGGGTCCGAAGTCGCTTGAACATATGGTTGATACCGTTATTTCATTTGAAAGAAGTGAAAATGAAGTACGGTTTCTCCGCGCACAAAAAAACAGATTCGGTTCCGTTGATGAACTCGGGATTTTTGCCATGACAGAACACGGACTTGAAGCAGTTGCAGACCCGGGCTCCATGTTCCTTACCCGGAGAAACGGAATACAGCCATCCGGAGTTGCCTGTGCAGCCGTATTCGAAGGAAGCCGCGTCTTTCTCGTAGAAATTCAGGCACTTACGGTTCCCGCGAAAGCTGCCATAACCAGGGTATACAGTGACAGAATAGACTCTGCACGAGTCAGCCGCATTGCAGCCGTCCTGGAAAAACGCATAGGCACCCGTTTCAGCGATCAGGACCTTTATATCAATGTTGCCGGCGGTGTACGTCTGTCGGAAAGTGCAATTGACGCAGCGCTTGCAGCAGCACTGTATTCAGCCCGGACGGAAATATCCGTACCGGTACAAACCGTTCTGATAGGCGAATTAAGCCTTGCCGGTGAAATACGCCCCGTACCACGCCTCTACCAGCGCATAAAAACAGCCCAAAGCCTCGGTTTCACCTCCATTCTGGCGCCGGAAGAAAGCAGCGGAGCCACCGCTGTTGCCAACATAAAGGAAATGATACGTATACTATTTGAAAAAAAGCCGGCTGTGCGTGCCTACAAATGAAGCGCCGGCAATGATCGTACCAGCAGCACTTCCCATGGTAGACAGAAAAAATACAAGAAGAACTCTTAAAATCCTGTTATGATAAAATCCTCTGATACTGCCGGCATCCTGCTGGAGGAATTCCATATCTGAAACTTTAGGTTTACACACTACGGCCTGTACGATTCCGGTAACCATTCCAACACCGATTACAGGACAGAGAGACGTTATCGGAGCCCCGATAAAACCGGCAATAATTGTAAGCGGATGCCCACCGGCAAGCAGCGTCCCGGCAGCAGCCAGTACGCCATTCCAGAATATCCATCTGCCGATCATATCCACTCCGATTCTGCGGCCACCGAAATAAAAACCGGCTGCAATACCGGCAACGACAGCAACCGTAATACACCAGCCTATAAGCTGCGAAAGCGACCGCTTATGCGGAACATCGGCAATATCGGTTGTATCCGCACTTTCTGTTCCGGCAGCCATCTGTTCCAGATGGCGCTGAACGCCCGGAAGGTGCCCTGCGCCAAGTACTGCAAGAACCCTGTCACCGGTACAATTCCAGATATGTCCGGCAAGATAACGATCGCGCTCATCTATCAGCACTTCCTTTACAGCGGGCAGATATTCTGCAAGTTCACTCATCATGGAATCCATTTCACTTGACTTTTTAAGATTTTCAATCTGATCCGGGGAAACTTTTTCATCATCAAAAGCGCTTGCGATCATCGCCGCCAGCAGTTTGCTTTTACCCCACAGAGAGTTTTTCATCCACGCACGCCGGAGGGTAATCTGTATAGGCCTGTCAACCATTACCGTAGGAATCTCCATTTCTTCAGACTGCAGAATAGCAGCCTTCATTTCATCACCTGGTTTAACCCCCACATTGGTTCCCATACGCCGCTGAAACGAAGCCAGTACGAGATTTGCAAGCAAAAGGAATCCCTCTTTCTTTCTGAGGACTTTTATAATATCGAGATTCCTCCAGGAGTCAGGATCCGTAAGCGATTTATAACGCTTTTCATCAAGTTCGATAGCAACGCAGTCAGGCTGGTTACTTTTTATCGCTTCAATCACTTCCTGTATACTATCCGAAGAGATATGAGCTGTTCCAAGCAGTCTTATTTCACGGCCATTTAAGACAAGACATTTTTCAGTCTGAGTCATTTTTTTATCTCCCATTCGGCAAGCCGGTATTCAAAAAACATCGGACTGTTCATTTTCAGTACATCAGTATAAAAATCCATTGCAAGCTGGCTGGAATTTTTCAGCTCATAGAATAAACCGAGATAGTAGAGCATTTTCCCACGCTTATTACTGTTATCTTCCTTTCTAACCCGGAGAACTGCATCATTTTCAGCATTTATACCTCCGCCATCATGATAAAGACGTACCATCATATAGTCGAGGCTTTCCCTGTCCATTTTTTTCATAAC
>DCFS01000160.1:3189-13211 GCA_002319875.1 Treponema sp. UBA1798
GCTATCATCAGAGTGTATGAAATATTATCAGGTGTAACAGACCGCGCAAGATCGAATGCGCGGCGGGATTCATCGTAGTCACCGGCATGCCAGGCGAGCATTCCCAGAGATTCGTATGCAAAATAGTATTTCGGATTTGTCTCAATAACTTTTTTGTAATCCTGCAGCGCCTGATCAAGCTTATTCAGTTCATCATATAAACCGGCACGGTATGCATATGCAAGAAAATACGACGGATCCAGGGTAATAGCCTTTGTCCAGGCTGCCTCCGCATCATCAAATTTGCCGCATCTTCTCGAATATGTTCCCAAATCAAGATAATAGTTATAATTATCTGCATCATACTTTATAGCCTGCGTTACATAATCCAGTGCCTGCTTATAATTTTCATCTTCCGCAGCAAGTTTCCCCATATAAGCCAGCGCAAATGCATTGTGACTGTTTTTCGCAAGGATTTTCTCAAATGCGGTTTTAGCATCATCAAGCTGTCCCAGATAATAGGATGCCTGCCCGGCACCAGACAGACCTTCTTCATTCTCAGGGGCGCGGGCAAGGCTCCTCTGATAGTATATAAGAGCATTCCTGTACCCATGCTTCATCATTTCATCCTGGGCAAGGACAATATTCGCTTCGGAATTATATGGATCAATTTCAAGGATTTTTTTTATATAAACACTCTGTCCCGTACTGTCACCGAGAGCTTTTGCAATCATTGCATTTAACTCAAGCACGTCGATATTACGTTCATTACCGGCCAGCAGGGAATTCCCCAGAGCAGCCGCTTCTTTTACCCTGCCGGCAGATACAAGAAGAGATGCTTTAAGTATCTCCAGGTTTTTATCATTCTTTAACGAATCAGGCATAGTATCAAACAATGCAAGCGCATCTCCAGGCGTACCGTCTGCAAGCGTCTTTTCAAGGTTACGGGCAAATTCGATATTTGCAGGCACCTCTGACGATTGCACTTCGTGCGCTGCCGGCAGATTACCGGTTTCCGCACTGCTTGCTGCCTGTGCAGCAGCTTCATGCGTTGTTGTACAGGCAGCAAGAAAATTCATAACAACTACACATACAGCCAGTGAATTAAAATATTTTTTCATTCATACATCCCTTATTATACAAGAACCAACTTTAAGTACCCGAGCCACTTTCTAAAGCAGTTGAAATTCCTGGCCGCTTCAAGTAAACTGCTAACAATGTACCTTCATCCTGTAAAAAAAATACTGGGACTTACAGTCCTTTATTCAGTTATTATTGTCGGCATTTTTCTGCTTCAATTTAGAAACGAGTCCGTTTTTTCAAAAAGTATCGGCATGCTCCATTACGCACTGGCTAAAACCGGAAGCGACGGACAGCCGGCATCTCTTAAAAACAAACTGCAGATTTCTTTCCGCGGACTGGAATTTACAGCAGATGACAAATCACCCGTCATCATAACCCGTTCCCTGTCCAATTCAGAAGAACACATTACACTGATTTCATATAATGAGGCAACCCCCCAGTCCTGCTCATTTAATTTTTCAGAAGGTGTTTCTATTATTTGTACCGTAAACGGTACCGGTAGCAACCCGGGACTTTCCCTGCTGGCAAAAATGCCGGAATCTGTAAAATCCGTTTCCATTCCTTATAAAATTTCCGGAAGCAGCTCTTTAACCGGTACCGATATGTCATCAGCTGCCATTGAAACGAAAGGTGAAAAGTTCGAACTGCATGCAGGTTCCATAACAAAGGGCAGAATAGTGCTGACCAGTCAAAGCCCGGCGCTGTCCTATGTTTCCGTCATGGAAAAAGCTGCATCTTCACCAGATGCCATATCTTCATTCGCACTGGCAAATGAGGCCGTATACAGTGAAACTGTCAGAAAATTCAAAGCATCTGTTATCAGTGCTTTTAACAACGCACTGCAGGACAACAAACTTCTTACCGAACAGAGTGTTACAGCATATGTAGCCACGATGGCAGAAAACGGGCAGTACAATCAGGCACTGGATACGGTTCCTGATTCCTTTAAGAAAAGCCAGAAAAGGACATATCTTTCTGCGCCGTACTTTGGCGCCCTCACAAAAACAAATGCCAGCCTTCAGATGCAGATGGAAAATTACCGGAGCATGATGAGCCACGCGCTCGAAATTAAATCATGCGATATCTTTACGGTGGATGACATTGCAACTTACCTGTGTCAGAGCGGTCCTTCTGCAGACATCCGGTCACTTCTGCAAATGCCCTCATCTCTCCCGGAAACTGCCATATCGCTTTCCCAGATGGCCGGTATTCTGCATACGTACACAGCGCTGACATCGTTAAATCAGGAACTTGCTGTTGTTCTGGAACCCGTTATAAAAAGATGTACAACAAAAATACTTTCAGCTGTTTCCATTGCAAATAAAGAAATAACACTTTCTGAAAACGGCACGCCCCTCTCACCCGTTCAGGCAGTTGAAGCAGGAGACGCCCTTATACAATACGGCCTGGCGGTAAAAGAACAGAAACTGGTAAGTTACGGTTATTTTATTGTCAATTCATATCTTTCGGATACATCCTCAATGGACATCTACGCTCTTGCAGAAATCTATCCGGCACTTGTCCACAACAATACGTATTATCCGCATTTTGCAATCCTCAAACAGGATGGGACCTCATCCGTCTGGGCCTGGACCTGTGCCAGTTCTCTCTCCTGCGTTAAAGATGCGGATGGAGTCATCTCCCTTGCCATCGACTTTCCACAGGGGTTGACACACTATCTGTTCATTACCGGTATAAAACCGTTCAGCAGAATCCAGATCTACGGTATGGATTTCCGGACCGACCCCAGATTCGAAACATACAATTCGTCAGGTTATGTATATCTGTCCGACATACAGACACTTCTGCTGAAATCCAGACAAAAATCAGAAGAGGAAACGATCAGAATATTTCCGGCAACCGATTATACAGTACAATAAATCTCCGCATAAGTTTCCATCAGCTGATCCAGTTCAACGTCTGAATCGGCAACAAGGGAGCATGCAAAATAAAGCGCGACGGCTGACTCTGTAGAAAGCTGTCCCATCGGTACGGCACCTTCGCGCCAGACACGCATCCCTGTAATGTACTGCGAAAGATTAAGGCTGCTTTCCTGCTGCGAAGTACAATAAAAACGGATATCAGAATTATGGCCATGATGAAACAAAGGCTTAAGAGAATAATCACTTGTACGCATATTAACCGTACCGGTGTCATATAATTCAAGAAAAACCGTATGAATTCCTTCCCCTTCCTGAAGCAGTCTTTTATAAACATCACTCCTGAATCCGGGATACATACGAAGCGTAACCATTTTTCCGGCTGCTTCCTGAAGAATTTCCGCCATAACTTCCGTATCAGGATCCTGTATTGTTGCAAACTGTACTGAAACGGGACCACTCTCGGTAAAAACAGTCTTTGCCATATTCAGATTCCGGAAACCGTCACGGGCAGGCTTTATAAACCGCAAATTCAATGGGGAATAAACGGAACCACCAAATGAAACATACACACCGCCCTTCTTTTCACAGGCAAGTCTTACCGCTGCAGAAAGGTTTTGTTTTGGTTCCTCGGATTCTGAAGACAACGCAGAAGAGGCGGTCAGAACAATCGGAACTTCTGCATCGGAGAAAAGCCAGAATAAAAGTGCCGAAGTATATGCAAGCGTATCCGTTCCGTGAGTTATTACAATACCGTTTGCCGTACCCGCCGCAATACGTACTGCAATTTCATGAATAAGGGCTGCCCAATCGGCAGGTTCCAGTTCTTCACTCAGAAATTGACCGACTGATATTATCTGGACTGGAATATCGGGGTCTGTTTCCGCAAGCATCTCTTTAAGACAGCGGGGATCTCCGCTTGAGATTGAGCCATCCTGATGCCTTACGGCCGTCATGACCCCTCCCATATTCAGAACATAAATAATACTGATCTTCAATTCCCGCTTTATCAGCGCCTTTACCTGTTGAGGAACAGCCATGCCACCTGTTTTCTTCATGACAAGGCCTGTCAGAAATTCAAGCGGCGGCATTTCTCCGGATTTCAGCCGGACGCATAATTCCGGATTTTCCGAAATTACTTTTTTTATATAAGGAAGCAGAATATTTTCGTCAGCAAGCTGAACGATTCCCTTTTTTTTAAGAAGAACATCGGGGGATTCACCTGTTTCTGCGACAGACTGCATAAGCTGTTTCGCTATGCCGCTGTGAATCTGATGCGAGGTCAGTTTTTTTATGATTTCCGCAAATTTTTCAGGTGTCAGCCGGGTTTCGGCGAGTGTAGTATTCTGTACTTTCAGGAGTTTCACCAGTTCCGATGCCATCCAGTGCGCAGCGTCCAGCGGAGCGGCTCCTTCAGCTACCGCTTTTTCGAAATAGTCCGCCCTTCCTTTTTCATCACACAGGAACTCTGCGCGGAGTCTTGAAACACCGTAGTCATTCCTGAATCTGGAGCGGCGCTGCTGCGGAAGTTCCGTCTTTTCCTCACAGGCAGCCGATATAAACTGCTTTACATCTATTTCAGCGGAAGGTACAAGCGGCTCGAAACGACGCAGTTCACTATTCCTTGAATGAAAGATTTCCGTCCGCGACTGTTTTTCATCCCAGATACGGCTTTCCCCGGCAATTGCGCCGCCGGAAGAAAGGATATTTTCCTGGCGGGAAAGTTCATAATTTACCGCTTTACGTACAAAATTAAAAGAATTCAAATTCCGCAGTTTTACATAATAGCAGGGCAGTTCCGGATATTTTGAAAGCGCTACAAACGCATTACTGCGTATGCCGCCTTCAGCGGCTTCACGGTTTACCAGATCAAGATATTGTGTCAGCCGGCGCAATTCATCAAGAAAAAGTTCTGCCTCTTCCCCAAGTTCAAATGAAGGTGTTGTCTTCAGGCGGATACTGGGACTGCCTGCCCAGGTAAAATCCATGCGGGACTGCCCGTCTGCATGCGTAAGATGTCCGGAATCCTCTTCTATACGGACTTCCTCAATATGAATCGTCTTAGGCCTGCTGTGAAACATGATATCAAGACTGCCGCCTTCGGCAACTTTTACCGAAAAACCACTGATCTTCTTTCCTTCCGGTGGTTCCGGAAGATTGCCTGTTAAATGTTCAATCATGGCTGTATCGGGAACAGAACAGCCCAGGGCCCGGGTAAGTATAAAAACTTTCTGCATTACAGAGCTGTCAACAGAAATACGTGCATCTCCCTGATTTTTTTTAAACACTGAAACTACCGGCGAAAGTAAAATTCTGGTTTCAAGGTAAACAAAAGACTGATACATGCATTTCTCCCAACAAATTCTGTAAAAGTATACCGCTTTTTTTTATTTTATGATATACTATTAAAAGCACTATGAATAAAAGAGACTTCCCCAAAATCCACTTCTATGATCAGGATTTTGTAGACATTTATGATAAAACCTGGTCCTGGCTTGCAAATTACTGGATCGATCCGAAAACAGAACAGTTGTCTCCTGACGGATTTTTTATCTATCCCCAAAATAATTTATATATACTTGAACAATCTGAAGCTATTTTTTCTTCATTTTTTCTTGTATATTCCAACCGCAATTATCCGGCAAATCAGAATCTGGATTATTTCTATAAAATGCAGGAAGAAAGCGGAGCCATCCGGTGGAAGTATGATGCGAAAACAGATACACCCGTCGTCAGCAGGGAAAATCCCGAAGGTATAGGTTTACCGCTGTTCGCATGGGCAGAATTCAACCTGTACCATAAATCCGCAAACAAGCGCCGCATACGTGAAGTAATGCCGGCACTGCAGAAGTATATCGACTGGATTGATCATACATTCAAACAGCCGAACGGACTTTATGCAGTTCCTCCGGAAGCCGGAGGCATGTTTAACGCCCCGCGCGGGGAAGCTTTTTATCCTGTTGATTTTAACTCTGCAATGGCGATAAATGCGGCACATATGTCTGCCCTCGGTGATATTCTGAATGATAAAGACCTCAGTTTCCAGTACAAACGTATGTATTTTTCACTCAAGACCAGAATTAATTCGCTGATGTGGAACAATGAAACGGGATTTTACCATGACATTGATAAAGATGAAAAAAAACTGAATGTCAAAACAATAGCCGGTTTCTGGCCCCTTCTGGCGGAACTGCCTAACGCAGACAAAGCTGCAACCCTTATTTCGCACCTCAGTAATCCTGCAACATTCGGAACCGACCATCCGTTTCCAACACTTTCTGCAGACAGTTTTGATTTCAGGGAAACAGGAGAAGGATTTCACGGAAGTGTTTTTCCCCAGTTTAATTTTATGGTCATTAAGGGTCTTGAAAAATATCACCGGTACGATATCGCCCGTGAATGTGCAATACGGCACCTGTATTATATTCTCGAAGCACTGTTTCCCAATGATGCCCATGAAAAAGGAGACGTATGGGAAGCCTACCTGCCCTGTAAAGAAGGCAAAGCAGTCCAGGCAGGCAGCCAGGATTTCCCCCGCCCGCACTATCTGCCCACAATAGGCCTTTCTACGATAGCTCTGATGATCGAAAATGTTATCGGCCTCTCAATCAGTCTGCCCCGGAAAACGGTCGACTGGATAATCCCGAATCTTGAAATAATGGGAATAGAAAAATTGTCTCTTAAGCGCAATCTTATTACCATATTAAGCAACAAAAGTACCAGGGGCTGGGAAATACAGATGGAAAGTGAAAAACTGTATTATTTCACTATCAATATTCTTGATCAGAAAAAAAAGACATTGCCCATACCTTCAGGCAAATGTTCTATGCTTATAGATAAATTATAAAGCGGAGCGACAGATGGCATCCCTGGAGGCAGTCATTGAAATCGGCTCTACAGGAATACGTCTTCTTGTAGCTGAAATCACTGATGACAGAAACAGAAACGTTCTCGACCGTTCGGAAATGCCCGTCGCGCTCGGGCGCGACGTGTTTACCGGCGGATCCGTAAGCAGAGAGTCTTTGTTACAGTGTATCCGTATCCTTATACGATTCCGTGAACAGCTTGCAGGCTGGGGAATTCCCCCCGAAAAAGCAACGGTCATAGCAACCAGTGCGCTGCGCGAAGCGAAAAACCGGGATCCTGTCCTTGACCGTATACACGTAAAAACCGGTTTCCGCGTACAGGTAATCGATGGTATTGAAAATAACCGCCTCACATATCTTGCAGTAACGGAATGCCTCAAAGGAGAATCCGTAACAGGCAGGGCACAGGATGCGATTATTCTGGAAGTAGGCGGAGGTTCAACGGAACTGATGCTCATTGAAAAAGGAAAAATGGCCGGAGCCCACAGCATGCGCCTCGGTACGGTCATTATTGAGCAGCAGATGCGTACCATGCTTGGTTCTTTTCAGGATGCACGCAGGTATGTTGAAGAATTTATACGGAATACCAGAGGCTCGCTCAACAATGAACTTGACCTCAAAAAACTCCGGCAGTTTATTGCCGTTGGAACCGATGCTCGCATTGTAGCAGTCAACACAGGACATCCCATTTCCACATTCCTCTGGGAAATAGAAAGAGGCAGCTTTGAGAAATTCGTGGATGAACTGCAGGACTATACCACCGAAGAATGTGTAGCCAGGTTTAAGATTTCCTACAACGACGCGCAGTCCCTTCATTTCAGTCTTCTTATTTATAAACTTTTTCTCAAACTTACAAACGTCCGGAAAGTAATCGTAGCGGAAACAAGTATCCGTGAAGGTCTTGTCATCAGCAAGATGACAACCCCTGATACTTCACTGCAGCAGGAATTCTACTCCCAGATAACCGCATCGGCCCGTAACCTTCTGCGGAAATATCGCGGAGACGAAAGGCATGCTGATTATGTCCGCCGCATAAGTGTCAAACTGTTTGAAGCCCTTAAAACGGAAATAGGTCTTGATGATAAAGCCTGCATGCTGCTGGAGGTGTCTGCAATTCTTCATGACATCGGAATGTTTATCCGGCTCGACAATCATAATCAGCATTCCAGTTATATTATCAATAATTCTGAGATTTTCGGACTCGACAAAGAAGACATATCCATTGTTTCACAGATAGCACTGTATCACCGGGGAAGCAGATTACCGCAGGACGATGAGCGGTTCCAGATGCTGCCCAGAAACGACCGGATGATAATACTCAAACTGACGGCAATTCTGCGTATTGCCGATGCACTGGACAGGAGCCATGAACAGAAAATAACGGAATTTACGCTTCGGCTGGACAATGAAACTATGACGATAAGGACGACCGGAAAATATAATATTGTACTGGAACAGCTCGCCCTTTCTCAGAAAGCCGATATGTTCGAATCCATATTCGGCTATAAAATTATTATTATGTGAGGCGTTTTTAATATTCATCTGACTTTTGAAAACGCCTTATACAGGAAAAGCAATATGGAACAGCAGAACAGATACTTTAACCGTGAACTTTCATGGATAGAATTCAACGCCAGGGTACTCAGTGAAGCTCTGAGAAAGGAAATTCCGCTGCTTGAGCGGTTACAGTTCCTCTCAATAGTTTCGAGCAATTTTGATGAATTTTTTCAGGTGCGCGTAGCATCCATAAAGAGACAGCTGAAGAATGACCCCCGTTATGTCGACAGTTCCGGCCTGACACCGGATGTCGTACTCCGGCAGATTTCCGCACGCTGCCATCAGATCATGCGCATACAGCACAGCTGCCTGGTAGATGATGTACTGCCGGAACTGGCGGACAAAGGCGTTGTGTATGTTACTCCTGCACACTTTTCAATGGAGCAGAAAGGCTTTACCCAGAATTTCTTTCAGTCCACAATTTTTCCCCTCCTGACACCGCTGCGTATTGATACGGACAATTTTCCAATGCTGGGAAATCTGCGCCTGCATGCTGCATTCCTCCTGAAGCGGCTCCCCGGCGTCATGCCTTTTTCAGGAGCACCTGCAGTAAATGAAAACAGCCCCATGATAGCCGTAGTTCAGATTCCGTCAGGTATCCCGCGTATCCTCTGGCTTCCTGACAGCGTTAAAACAAAATCATTTGCATTAATAGATGATATCGTCACTCAGTACGGTACGCAGCTTTTTCCCGGTTTCAGCGTTGAAGAAACCATGCTCTTCAAAGTGACAAGAGATGCCGATTTTGCCGTCGATGAAGACTCCGGGAGTAATTTCATCAATGCCATGGAAGAAGTCCTGGTACAGCGGCAGTCATCTTTTGCGGTACGGCTGATGTGTAACAGATCCAGCGCAACAATACTTGCAGTTCTTACAAAAAAACTTGAACTGTTGCCCGATGATGTCTATCAGCTTGACGGAATTATGGATCCTTCCAATCTGCTTGATATAAATCAGACAGAGGATGCGGAAAAATTTCATTATCCGGAATGGCAGCACTTTTATCCTGCCGACCTTCCCGTGGATGACACCTACTGGGATACATTCAAGCAACGGGACGTCCTCCTCCATGTACCGTATGAATCATACCAGCCGGTTATAAAACTGATATCGGATGCAGCGGATGATCCGAAAGTTCTCGCAATCAAGATGACTCTGTACAGGACGGGCCTCGACTCGCCTATCGTAGCAGCGCTGGAACGGGCTGCCAATAACGGCAAACAGGTAACGTGCTTCGTAGAGCTGAAAGCACGTTTCGATGAAGAGCGGAATATCGCGTGGGCTTCCCAGCTCGAAAAGGCAGGCGTTATCGTCATCTATGGAATAGTCAACTATAAAGTGCACGCCAAAATACTCATGATTATGCGCCGGGAAAACGGAATAATCAGAAGGTACGTACACCTGTCGACCGGTAATTATAACCCGAAAACAGCAAAACTGTATTCCGATCTTTCACTTTTTACGACGAACCAGGAAATAGCAAATGATGCCACAATATTCTTCAACATCATATCAGGCTATTCGGCAATACAGTCAATGAAGCACCTGTCCATGGCTCCTGTCAATCTCAAATCAAAAATTCTTGCAATGATCCAGAGGGAAATCGACCGCTCAACTCCGGACAACCCCGGACTCATCATAGCAAAAATGAACAGCC
>DCFS01000019.1 GCA_002319875.1 Treponema sp. UBA1798
GTTTTATGAGCGGTATGGTCATGCCGAATCTGGGTGCGTTCATTGCATGGGGTCTTATTACCGCTCTGTTTATCGCAACAGGCTGGCTGCCTAACGAAAAGTTTGCCGCTCTTGTCGGTCCTATGCTGACGTATCTGCTGCCGCTGCTGATTGCCTACACAGGCGGAAAAATGGTTTACGGAGTACGCGGCGGCGTTGTCGGTACGATCGCGACAATGGGCGTTATTATCGGCGCAAATGTAACGATGCTGATGGGTGCCATGATCATGGGTCCGTTTGGCGCGCTTGTCATCAAAAAGTTTGACCAGCTTACGGAAGGAAAGGTTCCGGGCGGATTTGAAATGCTTGTGGAAAACTTTTCCGCCGGGATCATAGGGCTGCTGCTCTGCCTGTTCGCGAATATCCTTATACAGCCGGTTATGGATGCCATACTGCTCGTCCTGACAGCAGGCGTAAACTGGATTGTCGGCCACAGGCTGCTGCCGTTTTCGGCGATATTCATAGAACCTGCAAAAGTACTTTTCCTTAATAATGCGGTCAACCATGGCGTGCTTGCGCCTATCGCGGTAGAACAGGTTAAAGAAGCCGGAAAATCAGTACTGTTCCTGCTTGAAACAAACCCCGGACCGGGACTGGGCATTCTCGTGGCGTACTGGCTGTTTTCGAAAGGTTCGGCAAAAGCATCGGCACCGGGTGCAATCATCGTCCATTTTCTGGGCGGTATTCATGAAATCTATTTCCCCTATGTGCTTATGCAGCCGATTCTGATTCTCGCCGTTATTGCCGGTGGTTTTGTCGGGCAGCTGACATTCGTCCTGACGGGTGCAGGAGAAATCGCGACACCTTCTCCGGGAAGCATTTTCGCTCTGATCGCAGTCGCCCCGCGAGGGGGACTGTTACCGGTACTGCTGGGCGTATGTACGTCGGCTGCCGTCAGTTTTCTTGTTGCAATGCCGTTTGTAAAGAAAAACGCAACACGTATGGAAGAAAACGACACTGCACTGGACACTGCGAAAGCGCAGGTTACAGAAATCAAGAATCTCGGAAATACGCAGACTATTCTGTTCGCCTGTGATGCCGGTATGGGAACCAGCGCAATGGGCGCCAGCCGCCTTAAAAAAATGCTTGCAGAACGCGGTATCGTAAATGTCCGCGTCGAGCACGTCGCCATAGATGCGATCCCGAAAGACGCACAGCTTGTCGTCTGCCAGAAATCGCTTGCGGACCGTGCCAGAGAAGTATGTCCGACTGCTCAGATCTATCCGATAGGAAATCTGGTAAGCGCAACCGAATACGGTGAAATCGTCGGACAAATCGCCGCGGCACAAAAAAAGTAAATTCGGAAAGCCTGTAATAATACGGAAAATATAACAAGATGCATTATTACATGGCAGTAAATTGAAAAAAAGGCCGGATGACCGGTATTTCTGTGGCCGTATAAGGCTGCGGAAGTATCCGGATGCCAGGCAGGCCCTGTAGTACCGCACAAAAATGCCCGGAAACGGAAATGTACTGATTGTAGAGCGTGGTAGAATCCATGTGACGGAGTGTATATGAGTTTTTTTGACTATCTTGTACAGCAGCAGACTATTGCTGCCAAAATGGTTGCCTATGACTGGAAGGATGCTGTCAGTCAGGGTGGAGCGCTGCTGGTCAATGCATCCGCCTGCTCGGGAAAATATATCGAAGCAATTATAGACAGTTGTGAACGCAACGGACCGTATTTTGTTATAGGAAAAGGGATCGCGATGCCGCATACTCGTCCCGAATACGGAGCGGTGGGAACCGGGTATGCGCTGGTAACGCTGGCGGAACCAGTCAGTTTCGGGGATCCGGATAACGACCCGATTGACATTCTTTTTTTTATGGCCGCAGCGGACAGTTCGACCCATGTAGAAGAGGCTATGTGCCAGATAGCCGATTTCTGTGATAACGAAGCAAATATAACGAAGCTGCGCAGTTTCGGGACAGTTCCCGAAATCGTACAGTTTCTGAAAACAATAAGGGGAACGTTATGAAAACAACAGCAGTGAGGTTATACGGAAAAAACGATGTGAGGATGGAAACATTCGAACTTCCGGAGATAAAAGACGATGAAATTTTAGTTGAAGTACAGGCGGACAGCATCTGTATGAGCACATGGAAAGCGGTTCAGGCAGGAACGGAACACAAACGTGTTCCTAAAGACGCTGCGGTACACCCCGTCATGATCGGACATGAGCTGGCGGGGATTATCGCAAAAGTCGGATCGCAATGGAGCGGCAGTTTCCATAAAGGCCAGACCATAACCATACAGCCTGCGCTCAATTATAAAGGTTCCATGGATTCTCCCGGGTATTCGTACCGGTACTGCGGAGGAGATGCGACATACATGATCCTTCCGCCGGAAGTAATGATCGTCGGTGCGCTGCTCCCTGTTCAAGCTGAAGGATTTTACATGTCAGCGCTTTCGGAACCATATTCGTGTGTAATAGGTGCCATGCATTCTCTGTACCGCTCCAGCCGGCAGAAACACGAGCATACGCTGGGCATGAAGGCAGGCGGCAACCTTGCGATTCTCGGCGGCTGCGGCCCCATGGGACTGGCTGCGCTCGATTACGGTCTTGCAGCAGATAATCATCCCGCCCATATTATCGTAACCGATCAGGATGAAGTAAAAATACAGCGGGCAAAACGTATCTTCGATACGATCGCAGAAAAACGCGGCGTCCGGCTGGATATCGTCAATACGAAAGGAAAAGACGACTATGCGCTGCTGTGCAATCTTACGGACGGAAAGAAATTCGACGATATCATGATCATGGTTCCGGCAGCGCCCGTTATCGAACTTGCCGACCGGCTGCTTTCGTTCGACGGCTGTATGAATTTTTTTGCAGGTCCTATTCACACTGACCTTTCAGCCCGGGTCAATTTCTACGACGTCCATTATTTCGAAAAACATATTATCGGTACTACCGGCGGCAATAACGATGACCAGAAGGAAGCGCTGGTACTGATGGAACAGAAACGTATCCATCCTGAGGCGCTTATCACACACGTCGGAGGACTTGATGCGGCAGGACCTGCGACGCAGAACCTGCCGTCCATACCCGGAGGGAAAAAGCTGATCTATACACATAAACGTTTCCCTCTTATCGCTCTCGACGAGCTGGACAGCCGTTCGGAAGAATCACCACTGTTCGCGGGCCTTGCAAAAATAGTCGGTAAAAACCACGGATTCTGGTGCGTGGAAGCCGAAAATTATGTTCTTGCACATGCGCCGGATATTGCCTGATAATAGATGTACGATACTTATAACTTAAGGAAGATACTGATATGGCAAAAGTTACGGCAGTCTGTCTGAGTTCCACTCTGCAGAAAACAATTACATTTAAACGATTTACCCAGGAACAGGTTAACCGTTCGGAAACATATGAAATACACGCATCGGGCAAAGCCGTTAATTCTGCCCGCGTTCTGAATCAGCTCGAAAAAGGTTTCTGTGAAGTCGTCTGTCCGCTCGGAGAACGGAATGCGGCACGTTTTATGGAGCTCGCAGAGCGCGACGGTCTGGTTATTCACGGCATCATGATTCCGGGCTTTACGCGCGAATGCTGGACCCTGCTCGACAGGGAACGGCACGGAACGACGGAACTGGTAGTCAGCGAACCGGTACTGAAGGATGACGTGTCCCTTCAGACAGAAAATCTGCTGGCTGCAGTAGCCGGATGTCTGGAACACTGCGAAGCACTGCTGCTTGCCGGCAGTCGTCCCGGAATCTGGCCGGAAGATCTGAGCGCAGAGATCTGCAAAATGGCTTACGACGCGGGAAAACTGGTCATGGCTGATTTCTGGGGTCCCGATCTGCAGCGGACATTAAAGCTTTGCACACCGCAGATCATCAAGATAAACGAGGAAGAATTCTGCGGTACGTTCGGCTATAGTTTTCCCCAGAACGAAGAAATGTTGCAGCAGCTGATATCGGAAGAAAGCCGCAAGCTTTCGGACATTATCGTAGTAACGCGAGGTAAGCACAGTACATTTGCAGCTGAAAAAGGAACCATATATACAGAGCCTGTACATGAAGTAACGGTGGTCAATTCAACGGCATGCGGAGATTCTTTTTCCGCAGGGTTTTTGTACGAATACCTGAAAACCGGCAGAATGCAGGAATCGCTTTTTAAGGGCACGTGGTGCGCCGCACGGAATGCGGAACGGGTCTGTCCCGGTTCTATTATATAGAGGATATCAGTCATGATAGAAAAGAAAATAACGGTAAAAGATCCGAATGGGTTGCATACACGACCGGCAAAGCAGCTGGTCGATACAGCCAGACAGTTCAGCAGCGATATTACACTTGTTAAAGGAGAGCGTGAAGGCAATGCAAAAAACCTGATCAAACTGATGAAACTCGGAATAACCTGTGGTTCCGAAATAACGGTCAGATGCAGCGGAGACGACGAACAGGAAGCCGGAGATGCCGTCCTGAAAATTATTTCAGAAATGACCGACTGAACGGAACCGGGAGGAATGACGGATGTTTAAAATCAGGGCGGAAACCATATCGGACGGTGGAAATTTTTGGCCGGTCATCAATTTTGTAAAAACAAAGGCTGTAGAAGAACCTCACAA
>DCFS01000139.1 GCA_002319875.1 Treponema sp. UBA1798
TATTCCTAACGTTGCATTTGTTTGTACACACAATTCATGCCGGAGTCAGATCGCTGAAGCTTTCGGCAAATCGCTTGCAGGCGGTATATTCGGAAGTATGTCTGCCGGAACGGAGCCGGAAGAGCACATCAATCCGGATGCGGAACGGCTGATGAAACAACGGTACGGTATCGATATGGAACTGACGCAGCGTCCGAAGCTGCTGCAGGAACTGCCGCGGGCAGATATCGTCATTACGATGGGGTGCGGCGTGAGGTGTCCGGTCCTGCCGTGCAGATACCGGGAGGACTGGGGGCTCGATGATCCGGCGGGGAGACCCGATGAGGATTTTATCCGGGTTATAGATACAATCAGAAAAAATGTTCTGGAATTGAAGAGGAGAATACAGGACGGGGAGATACGGATATGAAATTGTTTGGGAAAAAGGATTTAGATGAAAAAGACAAGCGCAGCAGTGAACAGGATGCTGCCGAGTCGTGCTGCTGCGGAACAGATTCCGGCAGCACGACAACAGCGGTACCGGTACAGAAGGCTTCCACCGGCGGAACCTGCTCCGTCAAGGTTCTCGGATCCGGATGCGCAAAATGCAACACGCTTGAAAAGTCCGTATTTGAAGCGCTTGCAGAACTCGGTATGGATACACAGATCGAGCACGTAACTGATTTTGCGCAGATAGCTTCATACGGCGTCATGAGCACACCGGCTCTTGTAGTGGATGGCAAAGTCGTTTCATTCGGCCGGGTACTGAATAAGGATGCGGTTGTCGCAATACTGAAGAAAGTCAGAGGGTAAACGGCAGCCGCATCATGGACAATTCTGCCTGAATACGGTATAAAAAGAGAAGCAGAGTAGGAACGCGCGCGTCAAGTGCCGGGTGAACAGGGAGTTGTCATCCGGACGAAAAGGTAAAACTTGCGGTGCCCGTTCCGCATCCCGCTGCTGCATAACGGAATGCAATAAGCCGGTCCTTTTGCCCGTTTACGGTTCCGGCATCCCTCCCTTATGTAGTCAGGATAAAGACAGAAACGCCGCTGCATGTCTGTCATACGGCGCCGGATTCTGTCTGCTACTGCGACTGGAGGTTCCTGTGTTACAATCAAAGATAAAACACTTTCGTGTATCAAAAATCATCGTTTCTTTAGCGGTCTGTATCGTGCTTGCAGCCCTGTCTGTGCTGTTTGGTAATGTATCGTCCATCCGTATCGGCCCGTATCTGAAAATCGGGCTTGGAAGTCTGCCGAACCGTGCAGTGGATTTCCTGTTCGGTCCGGTAGCGGGTGCTGTTTTCGGGGCCGGCATGAACAGCATAAAATACGCACTGAGTCCCGACGGCCCGTTTTTTCCCGGCTTCATGCTGAGTGCGGTTGCAGCTTCCGCTATCTACGGAACGCTTTTGTACGGCAGACGGGTTCGTATCGGTTATGTTATCATTTCCTGTGTACTGGTCAAACTGCTGGTAAACTGCGGTTTGAATACGCTGTGGCTTTCGATGCTGTACGGCAAACCTTTTGCAGTTCTGTTCCCTGTCAGGGCGCTGAAGAACCTTGCCGAACTGCCGGCTGACAGCGCCCTTCTGTATGGCATGCTCAAGATGCTCGAACCGGCACGTAAGCGCAATACGGCAAAATAAATCTTGAGAGGGGCGTTTTAAAAATTAAGACGTGTTTTGAAAACGCTGCTTTAATCAAGTACCGGATGAAAAACAAAACGGGCAGTAATCGTACTGCCGGCAGCCCGACGGCAACCGGCAGTATTTTTTTCCGGTTCATCTGTCTTTTCAGAACAGATATTCCCAGTATCCGACATCCGTCCACACTCCGAATTTTTTTCCGATTTCCCTGAATTGAGCGATCTTCGAAAATCCGAGTTTTTCATGAAACAGCCGGCTCGGATCGTTTGGCAGGGAAATACCGGCTACCATAACGTGAACATTCATGTTTTTCAGCAGCGGGAAAAGTTCACGGTACAGGGCTGTGGCTATTCCTTTTTTATGCTGATCCTTATCAACATAGATACTCAGTTCTACTGAATGACTGTACGCTGACCGCTGGCGCCACTTTGTTGCATAGCAGTATCCTGTTACACTCCCGGCTTCATTTACACAGACAAGCCAGGGAAAATCCTTACGGTGATCTTCGATCCGGTGCTGCATTTCCTGCACGGATACTTTCTGTTCTTCGAACGTTACAGACGTATTTTCGATATAATAGTTGTAGATTCCGCACAGTGCGGATGCGTCAGTGATTTCTGCATCTCGTATCATAGAAAAACTCCCTCTCCTTTTTTTCAGCTGATAATTGCCTGCTCATCAGAATTGCCGATTCAGGGCAGGCTGTTTTGAATTCCGGACTTTCCCTGATTTCTGCCGGTGCGGAACTGCGTTTTTCCGCCGGTACAAACATGTTCTGTTTTCTTCAATGCCGCCGCAAGCAAAGCAATCGATTCTCTGACCTGTGCTTTTTTATTGTCCGGTATCGCATTCATAATACCGGCTGCCTGGTCATCGAGTATTCCGTTAAGTTTTTCATACCGGTCCCAGCCGGTTCCGGTAAGCACAAGTGTATAACAGCGCGCATCGGAACCGCACCTGGTCTTTTCAAGGCAGTCTTCTGCTGCAAGTTTTTCCACGGCACGGGATACCCAGCTTTTTTCGAGGCCGAGATATGAAACCAGCTCTGACTGAGCAAAGGTTCCGCCTGATTCTCCGAGAGCACAGAGTATATGACACTGAGTTGCCGGTATATTACATCTGCAGGACTGTTGCCGCTGCATCCGGTAATATTCGCGTAAAAAGGTTCTGATATTTCCGCTTTCTGATATGCACATATAGTTGCTTATGGCAACTATATATGATTTTTATCTCTCAGTCAATTATTCCGCATTGCTGTTTTTACGCTGGGTGTTGTCTGCCGGATGTCCGGTGGCAACCGGCAGTATTTTTTCTGTTTTGTTGCCTGCTGTGGCTCCCCTTGTCTGTTCCGGCAGATTGCTGGTACACTGCCGGTATCATGAAAACTGACCGGCTTAT